>JAQYFM010000245.1 GCA_028723145.1 Spirochaetales bacterium
CTTCTTAAAAGCTAAGGCTATTGTAGTTGGTACAGTAACAGGATATACAGCTCACGTAGCTTCTTACTATCGTCCATCAGTACCAATTATTGCCTCCTGCACAGATGAAAAAGCAACAAGACAACTCAAGCTAGACTATGGCGTTTATCCTTACCATGTAGATTTAACTGATGATAGAGATGTAATGCGTTCTCAAGCACTTCAAATTGCAAGAGCATCAAAAGTTGTTAGTGAAGGTGATCTTGTAGTATTAATCTGTGGTTCTCTTGGATCTGGAAAGAGTACATCAGATACAATGATTATCGCAGAAGCTTAATTACTTCAAACCAGTAGATGGTAGCAATAAAAAATACATTGCTACCATTTTTTTTAATTCTTTATCTGTAATAAAAATGATATTGCTTTTCCACTTTGAAGTTACTTTGAAGTATACTGTAAAAGTAAGTTTAGATGTAGCAATTTATGTGTTTAAAAGATCTCATTGGGAAACAGATATTTGAAGACGTAACACATGAAAATAAAGCACGCCTTGATAGAGAAGATATTGTAGGATGGTTAAAAACAATTGCCGGATTTGCAAACAACCAAGGAGGAGAATTATTTATAGGTGTTGAGGACAAAAGTGGGAAATTAATAGGATTTGATAAATCAAGTGCTGATAACGAACGAAACTTTTTAAATAACAAAATCAAAGAACACCTTTTTCCTCGTCCAATTATTACAATTACTTTCCCTTCATATGAAATACGAGGTACTACTAGATATCTCATCTTAGTTAAAGTTAGTCCAGATAGTAATAAACCTGTAATATTAAAATACAATGGTGTTCCTGCTATTTATATAAGAAGAGAAGGCTTTACAAATGGAGCTTCATACGAAGAAATCATTGAGATGGCAAAAAGAATATTACAGAATATGATTTACTACCTACAGAAATAAAATACAAAAAAGATAATTTTTCTCTATTATTTTCTACATTTTCAACTCAAAACGATGGTGCAATATTATCAGAGAAAAAATTATATGCAATGGGCTTCTTTGATAATAACAGATTCTTAAGAAATGGAAGCATACTCTTTTCTGATAAAGCCAAAGGTTTAGCAACAGTACAATGTTCAATTTTTAAAGGAATAAATAGAGGTGATGATAGAATTATTTCTATATCTAAATTTGATGGTTCAATATTAGAAGGAATAAAGTTTGCAATGGATTTTATAATTTCAAGAGAAAACCATACCTTTATTAAAAGTGACTTTGGAAGGAGGAATATCGATGCTTATCCAACACGATCTATTCTAGAAGGAGTTGTTAATGCTTTTGCACATTGTGACTATAGTTTGACAGGAACTCAAATTCAGATTGATATGTTCTCTAATCGACTTGAAATATCATCTCCTGGCAGTTTTTATTTGCATGATAAAATTCAAACTACATATATACTCTTTCAAATATCATATCTAAGCGACGCAACACATTGATATTTGATATTCTAGTAGCATTAAAGTTAATGGAAGCTGAGAGGACTGGATTTGATAAGATTTTGGAGGATTATAAAGATCAAGAAGATAGCTTTAGACCTTTTGTTTCTTCTTATAGCGACCATTTCACATTAACCCTTCCTGATTTAACTAATAATGGTTTCATTAATAAAGCGAATATTGATTTTCCTTATATTGAAGATGTTAATGAAGAATATGCAACCCAAATATTATCTTTTTGCTTAACAGAGCCAAAGAAATATAGCCAAATTGCATCCCATTTATTGCTATCTGACTCATCCTACTTTAGAGCCAAGATTATCCAACCTCTAATTAATGGAGGCTTGCTTATTAGTAGAAAGAATAAGGGGAGTACATACTTAATTGCAAATAGAGAAAAAGTAAAACTAAGATGATGCTCACAAAGCTAATTAATTGTGAGTTACTATTCTTAATTATTCATTATATTTTTTACTTATGGTTTATTTTGTGCTTTTATTACTTTTATTCTTATTTCTTAACTGGAATATTCCTTTTTATAGAGATAAGAATAAAGAGATTTTAATGAGTGATGAATCAAAATGCTTTAGTGATGATGCTAAAAGTATTATTTATGATAAAAAAAGAGATGAAGCTGTATTACTGATTCATGGCTTTCCAACTACACCTAAGATGTATACATATGCAGCAAAGAGATTAGATGAAGCAGGTTATGATGCATATGCACCTTTAATTCCAACATTTGGAAGTAATATAGAAGATTTTGAAAAAACAAATTATACCCAGTGGTTTAACTATATTTCATCGTATTATGAGAATTTGAGAAAACGATATAAAAAACTATATGTACTTGGAATTTCCATGGGTGGCGCAATGACACTAAACATTGGTGAAAAATACTCAAATACCCCACTTGCTCCTAATCGATTAGTAGCAATTAGTGCACCTGTTGCATACAACAATATCAGATATGGAATATTTACAAACATAAAAGCAATGCTTGCCCCTACTCTTTCACTATTTGTTAAAAATATTGGAGCAAAAATAGTTTATAGCCGTCCTGAGTCAAATGATGGTAATGAAGAATGGAATGGCTATGGTGGAGTTTTTATTAAGCAAGGTCTTTCACTATCAAAAGCATTTGATAAAATAAGAAAGGATTTAAAAAAGATAAGTGTACCAATGTTTGTCATGCACGATAAAAATGACCAAACAGTTCCATTTAAAAATCTTGCAGTAATTGAGAAGTACTGTCATGATTACATATATGTAAAAAGAGAAGTTGAAATGAAGGGTGATTTCAAGCACTCTCATCATTCACTCTTAATGTACAAATCTGTACAGAAAGAATATATGGATGATATTATCAACTTCTTAAGAGGTGATTATGACAGGAAAGAGACAAAACTACATTAGTTGGGATGAATACTTCATGGGAATTGCGGTTCTTTCATCTATGAGATCTAAAGACCCAAATACACAAGTTGGAGCATGCATTGTTAATGAACAAAAGATAATTGTAGGGGTTGGTTATAACGGCTTTCCAATTGGTTGTGATGACGATAAGCTCCCTTGGGATCGTGAAGGTTCTTGGTGTGATACAAAATATCCATATGTTTGTCATGCCGAGCTAAATGCAATATTAAATTCTCGTGGCAATTTACATGGAGCAACTCTATATGTAGCCCTCTTTCCTTGTAATGAATGTGCAAAGGCAATTATTCAATCGGGAATAAAAAGAGTTGTTTATTTATCTGACAAATATCGTGATAGTGATAGCAGTATTGCAAGTAGAAGAATGTTCGATGATGCAGGTGTAAAATACGAACAGTTTGAAAGTAAAGATAAGGAGCTAATAATCAAATTTTAACAAGCTGTTGATTCTAGTAAAGCTATATTAATTATATAGAAAAAAATATGAATATTAACAGTGATGCAATAATGTCAATTATAGAGGTAAATCAGAATCTTTCTTCTGCTGTAAGAAGAATAGAAAAACGGTAAAGTCTATATTTTCAAAAACAATAACCCCACTCTTTCTTCTTTTTAATCTTGAAAAAAGTACCATAGATAGAAATGACAGACGAAGAGAAAATTGAATTTATCATAAGAAGAATGCTCAAACAACACAAAAAAGTTTTTGAGGCGCTAGCTAAGTAAAGAATATGGTTCATCTTGAAAAAATATAGAGTCTCTTTTTATATACTTATAAGTATTATAATTTAGAATATATAAACAATCTCGATGCATAATTTATATCATATTTCTATCTCTATCATATTTCATATAAATCAAAATAGCATGCAATGTTTTATGCACTATTATGATTATATATTTATTTATATAATGGATATTTAAGAATATTTAGAAAGAAATTATGTTTTCGTTAAATTTACTACTGATATTATTTGACAAACTAAATTTTTGATGAAAGAATTTAATTGCATTGGTATCACAGACCGCTGTTACTACACAACAGAAGCTAAGCGGCCATGCAAAAAAACAATAACCACAAAAAACAAACGAGGGGGGATAATTGTGTTTTTGCTCAATGTGAACAATAGAGAATATAGCTGTGAAGAAGATAAGAAACTTCTTACTTTCTTACGAGATGATTTACATTTAACAGGAACCAAAGATGGATGCTCAGAAGGAGCATGTGGCGCGTGTACAGTAATTGTTGATGGAAAAGCAACAAGAGCATGTGTATTTACACTATCTAAATTACAAGGTAAAAAAATAACAACAATTGAAGGATTATCTCAAAGAGAGCGATTAGTATATTCTTATTGTTTTGCAGCCTGTGGTGCTGTTCAATGTGGCTACTGTATACCAGGTATGGTAATGAGCGCAAAAGCCCTATTAGATGTAAATTTAACACCAACAAGAGAAGAAGTTAAAAAAGCTATTAGAGGAAATATCTGTCGCTGTACTGGTTATGTAAAAATTGAAAATGCAATATTACTAGCTGCTGATTACTTTAGATTTAATAAAGAAGTAGTATTTGACTCATCTGATAGTTCATTAGGATCTTCATTTATTCGTGTAGATGCTATTTCAAAGACTCTCGGTGAAGGTATTTATGTAGATGATATAACACTTAAAGATATGTGTTATGCAAAAGCAGTAAGAGCAAAATATCCAAGAGCTAGAGTACTAAAAATCGATAAAGTTGAAGCAGAAAGTGATGAAAGATGTGTAAAAGTAATCACAGCAGAAGATGTACCATATAACCTACACGGACACTTAAAAAAGGATTGGCCTGTATTAATTAAAGAAGGTGAATTAACTCACTATACAGGGGATGCAATTTGCTTAGTTGTAGCAACTAGCAAAAATGCATTAGATGAACTTGTTCAAAAAGTAAAGGTTGAATACGAAGAACTTGAAGGTGTATATGATGTCCATGAAGCCTTAAAGGATGAAATATTAGTTCACGAAGGTGAATCAAACCTCATGCGTAAAGAACACATTGTCCGTGGGGATGCAAAGAAAGCTCTTAAGGATTCAAAGTATACAGTCCATGAAACCTTCACCACCCCTCACACAGAGCATGCTTTTATGGAAATGGAAGCTGCAATTGCGACTTGGGATGATAATGAAGGCGTTACCCTTTATACTGGTTCTCAAAGTGTATATGATGAACTACACGAAATAACTAAAATCTTAAATTTACCAGAGGATAAAGTTCATTGTATCAGCCAGCTTGTAGGTGGTGGTTTTGGTGGTAAAGAAGATATGTCTGTACAGCACCATGCAGCTCTTGCAGCATACATTACTCACCGTCCGGTTAAGGTAAAACTCACTAGAGCAGAAAGCTTAGCAATACATCCAAAGCGTCATCCAATGGAGATGGAATTAACCCTTGGCTGTGATGAAAAAGGTTTCTTAACAGGCCTTGAATGTACTATTCTTGCTGATACAGGTGCATATGCATCTTTAGGTGGTCCTGTACTACAAAGAGCATGTACTCATGCCGCTGGTCCATATAACTATCAAAATATCGATATAACAGGACTTGCGCTTTACACGAACAATGTACCATCAGGAGCATTTAGGGGCTTTGGAGTTACTCAGTCCTGTTTTGCAATTGAAAGTGCAATTAATAAGCTTGCAGAGATGGTAGGTCTCGATGCATTTGAATTTAGATATCAAAATGCATTAAAGAGTGGAGATACTATGCCAAACGGACAAATTGCTGCTCCTGATACAGGTATAGTAGAGTGTCTTAATGCAATTAAACCATTCTATGAAAAGTATCCAAATGCAGGTATTGCTTGTGCTTTGAAAAATAGTGGTGTTGGTGTCGGTGTCCCTGATACAGGAAGATGTCTTTTATCAATTGAAAATGGTGTTGTACACATTAGAACTTCTGCAGCTTGTATGGGCCAGGGCTTAGCTACTGTAGTGCTACAAATCTGTACTGAGACAACAGGTTTAAAGAGTGATAATTTCATCGTTGAAACTCCTGATACAAGAAGAACTCCAAATAGTGGTACTTCAACTGCATCAAGGCAAACTGCATTTACAGGTGAAGCAACAAGAAGAGCTGCTGAAAAACTTAAAGAAGCATTAGCAGTAAATAGCCTTGAAGAATTAGAAGGAAAAGAATTCTATGGCGAGTTCTGTTTTGAAACAGATCCTATTACCAGTACTAAGCCTCATCCTGTCTCACACCTAGCTTATAGCTACTCTGCTCAGTTAGTTGTATTAAACGATGATGGTAAAGTTAAAGAGGTAATTGCTGTTTGTGATGCAGGAAAGGTAATTAACCAGCTCTCAATTGAAGGCCAAATTGAAGGTGGCGTAGTAATGGGCCTAGGTTATGCATTAACAGAAAACTTTGTTATAGACAAGGGTTATGTTAAATCTAAGTACGGCACATTAGGCCTTATTAGAGCTACAGATGCACCACCTGTCAAAGTTATTCTTGTTCATGGTCCTGAATTTGGTAGTGCTGCATATGGAGCAAAGGGTGTTGGTGAGTTATGTACTATCCCAACAGCACCTGCAGTTGCTCATGCATACTATAAGAGGGATGGACTATTTAGAACCTCTCTTCCTTTAGAAAAGACTGCTTATCGTAAATGATCAAAAGCATTCTTCATTGAAGAACGTAAAAATAACTCAAATCTCTGATTACAAGGTCCCATGATTGAATAAACTTCATCAAGGGACTTTGGATTTTTTTTAGCTAATTCAACAATTTTATGTTTATCTAAAACATAGTAAGAAGGAACATTAAAGCGTTTAGCCACAACATCACGGGCGATAAAATACTCTTTTAATGCAAGACGTTGTTCTTTAGATAATTCTCTAGTTGAGCATAATTTAGTCCAAGGCGGAGTAAGTTTTGGCTTATTACAAGCACACTTTAATAGATATTCAGCGTTCTTTGTTAAGTTTTTATCTTCTACTTCTTTTATTAACACACTCTTTAAATCAAATAAATGCTCAACATCTGAAAGGGCATAACAAATTTGTTCTTCTGAAAGAGGACGCTTTAACCAATTTGTTTGCTGTAATCTCTTTTTATCAACAACTTCACTTTTAACTTTTAAATACGTCTCTTCAAGTGAAACTAAATTACCCATAAATCCTAAAGCCTTTGCTAGGGCTCTTACATCATAAACATTTTCAATTGTAGTCTTATAAGCTTTATAAACGAGAGCGTTATCACTTTGGGCATCAAACCATATCTTTCTTATTGGAGAAGTTAAAAAAGCAATAATCCCTTTTTCACTTACACACTTACTTCTAGGATCAATGATGTAATAATTAGATTTATCAAATATTTGAATTAGACAAAGATGCTCTCCATAAATATGGAGATTAAATTCACCTTCGAAATCAACAGCTATCTCATCTAATGAGCTAATACTATCTAAAAATTTAAAAATCTTTTCATCGCTATCAAGGAGTGTATAGGTCATAAATCGAATAACTCCAATTGTTCATCATCCTTTTTCTTTCTTTCCTTTTTCTTAGGAGGAGTAATTGCTTTTTTTAAATCTCCTTTACGCTTTAATATTGTAACCCCAACCTGCTGAGAAAGCTTTTGAGCATAGGTGTAAATAGGATTAGTTACAAAGGTTTCATAAGCAAGGACTCTACCCTTTTGCTCTAAAAATGATTCTGCTTGATTAAATAATGGCCCACCATCCTTTTCTTCACAAATTAAAAAGTGATCACAAAGGGAAACAAGTAAACGGTTACGCGGAACGGCATACCACTTCTCTACCTTAGCACTTGGAGGGAATTGAGAGACTAATAATCCATTAGTATTTGCAACATTTACCATTAACTCTTTTCCACTCTCAGGAACCGCTACATGAAGAGGCGATGATAAAATTAAAATAATAGGGAGTCCTTGAGAAAGTGCATAAGAAGCACAGTAGTGATCAAGACCAACGTCTAGGGTGGTAACTAATGTAGCATCAGCGGCTTCTATTTCTCTAACTGCACTAATAGCATTATTCTTACCATCTTCACTTGGAGATCTAAAGCCACGAATAGCAACTTTATTTGTCGTTAAAAGCTCCTTTTTTCCAACTAGATATAGAAAATGAATATCTGAACCCTTTAAGCTCTTTGGCCAAATATCGTCAAGCTCCGAGATAATTGTGTAGTCAAAATGATAAGCAGAAAATGCATTACGAAGCCTATAGTAGGTTTCACTAATTTCGTAAGAATTAAATCCTGTTACATCTGTAATTTGGGAGATAATCTCAGGAAGAGTTCTTGTGATATCAGCCTTAAGGGCAACCATGTTGTACATTAAAAAGGCTTTCTTCTCATCTTTTTTTGCAAGAGAAAAGAGTGTTTCATAAAGTAATGCTTCATTTTCATTTTTCCGCATAGCT
>JAQYFM010000246.1 GCA_028723145.1 Spirochaetales bacterium
ATAGTAACATCTTCTGTTTCACCAGAGCGGTGTGATACAACAGCTGTGTAACCATTTCTCTTAGCAAGGTCGATAGCTTCGAAAGTCTCTGTGAGAGTACCAATCTGGTTAACCTTGATGAGGATTGAGTTAGCAACACCCTTCTCGAGACCCATCTTGAGTCTTTCTGAGTTAGTAACGAAGAGGTCATCACCAACGAGCTGTACTCTGTCACCGATTCTATCTGTGAGCATCTTCCAGCCTTCCCAGTCATCTTCAGCCATACCATCTTCAATAGAGATGATAGGATACTTGTTAACCCATGACTCCCAGAGGTCAACCATCTGAGCAGAAGTGAGCTTCTCGTGAGTTGTCCACTTGAGTTCATATGTCTTTGTCTCTTCGTCATAGAGTTCTGATGAAGCTGGGTCAAGAGCGATCATGAAGTCGCCATCTCTACCTGCTGTGTAACCAGCCTTCTTAATAGCTTCCATGATAACTTCAAGAGCTTCTTCGTTAGACTGTAAGTCTGGTGCGAAACCACCTTCATCACCTACACCTGTGTTGTAGCCTCTAGCCTTTAATACGCTCTTAAGGTTGTGGAATACTTCAGCAACCATTCTAACTGCTTCCTTCATTGATGGAGCGCCGATAGGCATAACCATGAATTCCTGGAAGTCAACTTTGTTATCAGAGTGAGCACCACCGTTGAGGATGTTAGCCATTGGAACTGGGAGTGTGCAAGCCTTGTAAGCACCGAGGTACTTGTAGAGTGGGAGGCCAAGGAAATCTGCTGCTGCGTGAGCAACTGCCATTGAAACAGCGAGAATAGCGTTAGCACCAAGCTTACCCTTGTTAGGTGTTCCATCGAGCTCGATCATAGCGCGGTCGATAGCAACCTGATCAAGTGCATCCATACCCTCAATAGCTGGAGCGATGATATCATTAACATTATCAACAGCCTTTAAAACGCCCTTACCAAGGAAGCGGCTCTTGTCACCATCTCTGAGTTCAACAGCTTCGTGTACACCTGTTGAAGCACCAGAAGGTACAGCAGCACGGCCGAAAGAACCGTCTTCAAGAATAACATCAACCTCTACGGTTGGATTGCCACGAGAGTCAAGAATCTCTCTTGCAACGATCTGTTCAATAATACTCATTGTAATATTTCTCCTTATTTGGAAATCTATAAAATAATATCTGATATTTCTAGTTATAAGTCAAGATTAGATAAGGCACCCGAAGGTGCCTTATTATGTTTTTATTGTTTAATTTAACTTATTTTAAGATAAGGTAAATTAAGAATAGTACTGCAATAACAATTGTAGGTGCTGTGATATCCTTAGCTTTCTTTGTAACAAGCTTACCAATTACCCATGCGAGGATACCAAACATGATACCATTACTGATTGAGTAAGAGAGTGTCATGAATGCAATTGTTAAGAATGCTGAGATTCCATCTACTGGGTCTTCCCAATTAATCTTGCTAGCAGGTGACATCATGAAGAAACCAACCATGATTAATGCAGGAGCTGTTGCTGCTGATGGGATTGAACCAAAAAGTGGTGCTAAGAAGAGAGAAAGAACGAATAATACAGATACTGTGAGAGCTGTTAAACCTGTTCTACCACCTTCTACTACGCCTGCTGAGCTTTCAACGAATGTTGTAACTGTTGATGTACCAAGAACTGCACCAACTGTTGTACCAATAGCGTCAGCAAATAATGCTTCCTTACAGTTAGGAATTGTACCATCTGCTCTAACCATATCAGCCTTTGTAGCACATCCAATTAAAGTTCCTACTGTATCGAACATATCAACAAAGAGGAATGTAAACATTACGATTAAGAAGTCAACTGTAAAGATGTTTGCAAACTCAAACTTGAAGAATGTTGGAGCAAGTGATGGAGGAAGGTATGAACCACCAGCGTACTTTGTTACACCAAATGGAATACCGACGATAGTTGTTAGGATGATACCAATAAGGAGAGAACCCTTAACATTCATGCACTGTAAAATAATTGTGATGATTAAACCAATAATTGCAACCATTGCAGGACCAGGTGTTGTAATAGCACCAAGGTCAACAAGTGTAGCACCATCTACGATGATTCCAGCGTTCTGCATGCCAATAAATGCAATAAAGAAACCAATACCTACGCTAATTGCTTTCTTTAAGCTATCAGGAATACTATTTACGATTGCTTCTCTAATGTTGAAAATTGTAAGTACGATAAAGATAAGACCTTCAAGGAATACTGCGGTTAATGCAAACTGCCATGAATACCCCATTCCTAATACAACGGTGTATGCTAAGAATGCGTTAAGGCCCATACCTGGAGCCAATGCGAATGGCAAGTTAGCAACGAAAGCCATTACAAGTGTTGCAATCGCAGAAGAAAGTGCAGTTGCTGTAAATACAGCACCAAAATCCATACCTGAAGCAGATAGGATGCCAGGGTTAACAGCCAGAATGTATGCCATAGCTAGGAAGGTTGTTACACCAGCCATGATCTCAGTCTTGACGTCTGTTTTTCTTTCCTTAAGTTTAAATAATTTTTCCATACATACTCCTTTTTTAGAAAAATAGGTTACGTTACAAAGTAATTGTATACCTACTTTTTTTATTAGTGCAATAAAAATTTTATGTTTATGTAAATATCTTGTTTTTAAAATGAGTTTTTTAATTTTATTTAACACTATTTTGATTTTTAACTTATAATATATGTATAAGGAGTAAAACCATGACAGATAAACTAGCCAGGAAAATCGTTGATGTAAGCATGAGCAGAGCTAAAGCTGACCTATGCTTAAAGAATGCAAATGTCGTTGATGTATATAACAAAACAACATTTTTAACAGATGTCTATATTGTAGATGGTTATTTTGCAGCTTTCAAGGGGCCAATAGAAGCTAAAGAAACAATTGATATTAAAGGTAAATATTTAATACCTGGATTTATCGATGCTCACTGTCACATTGAGTCATCACACCTGTCACCTTCAGCCTTTTCAGATGCAGTAGTTCCTTGTGGAACAACAACTGTAGTTGCTGACCCACATGAAATATGTAATGTAGCAGGCTTAGATGCCCTCTCCTATATGTTAAAAGCATCAGAAAACATACCACTCTCTGTTTTCTATATGTTCCCATCATGCGTACCAGCTACCCCATTTGAAAATGCTGGTGCTGTTTTAACAAGTCAAGATATATTAAAGGTAATAGATAATGAAAGAATCTTAGGTCTTGGTGAGATGATGAACTACCCTGGAATTATCTATGGTGATGATGAAGTTTTTAAAAAGCTAGGAGTTGCATACGATAAGAAAAAGAATATTGATGGACACTCCCCTGCTATTAAAGACAATATTCTTGATGCATATACAGCTTGTAGAATTACAACAGACCATGAATGTGATACAGCAGAAGAATTAGTTGAAAGAGTAAGACGAGGTATGTATGTAATGCTT
>JAQYFM010000247.1 GCA_028723145.1 Spirochaetales bacterium
TTTGATAAAATAGAGGATATTAAGAGCAAGTACTCTTCAAGTGGGTTAATGGGAAAAGCTATTAACTATGCGCTTGAATATAAGCCATATACCTCTTTGTATCTTGATTATGTAGAAGGTGCTCCAGATAACAATTGCTGCTTATGCGCGGTTTTAGAAAATGCGCGGGTTTTCAAACACTCATTACAACATAAGGAGTTAGAAACTTTGGCTTCATAATTTCCGCGCATTTTATTTCTTACTGTACCATTCATGTATAGCCCAAAGGAGGGGCTGCATATGAATGAACGGTACAAGGATTTAGTAAATTCATTAATCGAAAAAACAAAGAACGAACCTCACGGTAGATCCTATTTATCCTCAATTAAGAGTATTCTTCATCAATTGGAAGAGTATTTGGAATTTAACTCTCTCGAATTCAGTCCAGAAACTGCTGCAACATGGCTCTTCAATCATGTAAGACCAACTATGAGTTATGAACAATTCAAGCATATTAGGGTCCATGTATATCGAATTGCATGCGATTTTGATACTACTCGTAATTTAAAGCCTCTCTTTTATGATAAAGAAAAACTTAGTCCTCATGACCTTCTTCCACGATGGGCTCAATCAATCATGGATAACTATGTTAAGTATTGTGATGAAAATGGACAACTCTACTATCATGAAATACGGCTTAGTATTGCTAAATTTCTAACATATCTTATCAAGGAAGGCTTTCGTGAATATGATGTAGTAGATTGCAGGATAAGCGCAAAATATTACACTGATAGACCAGCTTGGAGTAAGGGAGAACCCGCCTTTATTCAATATCTCTACAAAATTGGACTTGCTACTCGTTTTGCATATAGAGCTTTCAATCCAAGTTTTCATGCCAAAATAGCTCTCTATGATTCAGTAGATCTGTCAGATTTTCCTGATAATTACTCAACTACTGACTTTATTAAAGCTGCTCAAATTCATTTGAAAAGCCTAAAGAAGGTTGGATATTCATCATCTGTTATTGCTGGTTCAGCGACTGCAATTGATGAATTCTGCATATTCCTTGAGCTTCACGATAAAGGTTTCTCTATTGAGGCTGTAAACAAGTTTCTCTTCTTGCAGAAAGATAAATTAGGAAACAACATTGAGGTGAAGAGGCGAACACTTTTAGTGATAAATGAGATCCTCAATGGTAACATGGAGAATATTCCCGCTGTTTTTTCATTCAAGAAGGAAATATTTCCTTCTTGGGCGCTTGAAGCAGTTGAAGCATATAAAGCAATGCGGATTAAAAATCGTATTGCTGAGTCAACCCTCTTCATGGATAACAGTAGCCTTTTGAGGTTTTGCAACTTTCTCAACAGCATAGGGATAACATCTTTTACAAAAGTAACACGCCAAAACATCAAAGAATTCAACATTCAAGATAAACATTCCACAGTTGAAGGAAAGGTTGCTTACAATAATCGTATTAAAGGTTTTCTTGAATTTCTATATGAAGAAAAAATCATAAAACAAAATCTTGCTATTTCAATACCCGTAATGTCTTGTGTAAGAATTAAACCACCAACAATTCTCACAGAAGAAGAGGAAGCAAAACTCAACAACTATATTGATACAACTACATCGCTTCGCGATAGAGCGCTCTTAAAGATAGCATCGCAGACAGGAATGCGTTCAATTGATATTGTTAATCTCACGTTTGATTCTATTGATTGGGAAAACAAGACTTTCAGAATAATTCAGAAGAAAACGAATGTTGAGATCATTCTTCCCTTTTCAAACGGTGTTGGTAATGCATTGTATGAGTACATAACTAAAGAACGCCCCAACAAAGAGAGTAACTATATTTTTATCAATAAAATAGCACCTTTTAATCCATATAAGCGTAATGTTGTTGCCTTTGCTCTAAAGAAAGCACTTAATATAAACAAAGGAGCTCATATTCTTAGAAAAACATTTGCTTCTAAGATAACAGCAACCTCTACAACATTTTCTATGGTGGCAGAAACTCTTGGTCATACAAGTGACGCCAATATTGATCCATATATTTCTATTGATGAGAAACGCCTGAAAGAATGTGCCCTCCCTCTTGGTAATATGTTCTCCTACAAAGGAGGCTTATTATGAGTGATTTTAAATCTAAACTTACCCCTTACATAGAAGGTTTCATAGAGGAACAACATGCCATGGGATTTTCGTTCAATGGACAAGAACAAATATTAAAAAGATTTGACAAGTTCATTATTGATAACGAACTTGATACAGGACAACTTGAAAGTGAGGTCGTTTCTTTATGGGAAGAAAGATTGCCGATAGAACAGGATAGATCTAGAAACAGGAGACTACAAACTGTTAATAAGCTCGCAGAATACATGCAAGCGTTAGGTCTACATGCTACATTCTGCCATACAATGGGTAAAGAGCTTCAAGCTATATTATATACGCCTAGCGAAGATGAAATAGCGAAGATTTTGACCCATGTTGATAATCTTGACTATGAGCAACCCTCTCTTAAACGTCTTTGTCCTGCCTACTCAGTTATGATACGTCTATATTATTTTTGTGGTCTAAGACTCAGTGAAGTGGTGATGCTAAAGAGAGAAGATGTAGACCTCTCTACCGGACGGCTATACATCAAGAAGTCAAAAGGCGATAAAGATCGCTATGTCTATGTTGCAGAAGATTTAAGAGCCCTTCTTGTCAAATATGACGGTTACATGGAACAACAAGTCCCTTCGAGAGAATGGTTCTTCCCAGGTTTTTATAGTGATAAACACTTCTGTAGAACGTCAATAGACAGAAAATTTCGCGAATGGTGGAAGGCCTGTTTTCCGAGCTGGATAGGAAAAAGACCAACAATTCACAGTCTTAGACATGCATTCGTCATCAACCGTATAAACGAATGGGCCAAAGAAGGGTTAGATTTCAAAGTAATGGTTCCTGTTTTAAGCAAGTATCTAGGACACAGAAGTATTGAAGAAACCTACTACTATTACAACATGCGCAATCCTCGTGAGGAGTCTATCAGAAATATAATGGAAAGGGGCTCAATTGCCGGGGAGGTAGAACTTGACTAACACAAGAAAAACTTACTTCTTCGACTATTCTATTATGTTCCTGCAGAACTACCTTTCCAAGCGAGGCAGGAGCATACATACCATCAGCTCCTATAGAGATACTCTCTCAATCTTCAAAGATTGGCTAGAAGCAACAGGAAAGAATTTCACAACATTCAAGTTCAGCGAGTTCACTGTCGATACAGCCTATAACTTCCTCGAGTGGTTAAAGAGTGATAGAAAAAACTCTGAAGAAACCTGCAACCACCGCCTTCATGATCTTTGCGGTTATATTGATTATTGTGTTACTCAGGACGTGGCGCTAGCATCTGTTTATACACTTCTCAAAAGAGTAAAGCCGTACAAAACAGTGAAGAAGATAAAGGATTGGCTTACATCTGAACAAGTTAAGCTTATTATTGACTCATGTCCGAACACCAAGAAAGGAAAGCGTGATAAGTTAATTATCCTCATGCTCTACGAGACCGCGGTACGTGTTTCTGAACTAGCGAATTTATGCATTAGCAATGTTTATCTTGATGATGAGTTTCCTTTTATCCAACTTGTCGGCAAAGGTAAGAAGGAGCGCACTATACCTCTTATTGGCAATATTCCAAAGCTCTTGAAGGATTATATCAATGAGGATGTTAAGTATTCAGGCTCAGAGTACATCTTTTATACGATGCATAATGGAAAACCGGAACACATTAGTTCGAGAAGCATTCAAGAGATGATTACACGTTCTGCAGATAAGGCCCGTCTTATTGATTCTTCAATTCCTGATAGAGTTTATCCTCATATGTTCAGAAGGAGCAAAGCTACATCTCTTTACCAGAACGGAATGGTCCTTGAGCAGGTTTCGTCCCTTCTTGGACACTCTCAGCTTGAGACTACCCGCATCTATGCAAAAGCTTCAATCGCTCAGATAAGAGAAAATATGGAGAAAGCAACACCACAGAAAGATATTGAAGCAGAGCCATTATGGCAAGGGAAAACAAAGGATCTCAATAAGCTGTATGGCTTAAGATAAAGAAAATAAAATGCGCGGAAATTATGAAGCCAAAGTTTCTAACTCCTTATGTTGTAATGAGTGTTTGAAAACCCGCGCATTTTCTAAAACCGCGCATAAGCAGCTATTATTATCTGGAGTACCTTCTACATAATCGAGGTATAAGGAAAGATAAGGTTTATATTCAAGTGCATAGTTAATAGCTTTACCCATTAACCCACTTGAAGAGTACTTGCTCTTAATATCATCTATTTTAGCAAAGAATTCTTCTATTAAAGGTTCCGTAGTTTAGACTTCTAACCTAATAAAAAATCATAAAAAACCTCATTTCAGCCCTGTAAAGGGCCTTTTTTTTGACTTTTTTAAATTTTTTATAAGAATATTCTTTACATACGTCTATATACGTATTATAATTAAGATATGCATTTAAACACTATTCCAGAAAAGAAATCAGGCAGAAAATTGATGGTGTATGTTGAGACTTACAAAGGAGAAGATCATAAGCAACATCAAAGGACTGTAGAAAAAATTGGCTATGTAGATGAATTCTTAGATATTTAT
>JAQYFM010000248.1 GCA_028723145.1 Spirochaetales bacterium
ACATTACATCCTTACCTGCAAGCTTCATTAAAGCCTCAAGATAGTAGTAATCTGCATAGACGAAGTTAACCTCTCTATCATTTAATCCATTAAATGAACCTGTACAACGTTGGATTATTCCATCGTGTTCTAAAGAAAAATTAGCTCTTTGATTTGTTAGTACTTCAATAAGCTTTTCAGCTATTTCTTTATATCCTTTTCCTGGAACATATCGGTCAAGTTCGATAAGGCCACATGCAATTACTGCTGATGCAGTTGAGTCTTCAAATGAAAGGTTTTTATCTTGGTCAAAATCAACAGGGATGAGATATGACGCTGGAATTACAGAAATTACATGATCAGCAATTTTTACTGCTGTATCTAAAAAATCTTTTCTGCCTGTGTGGGTATAACTGTTAGTAAAGCCGTAAATACCCCAGCTTTGACCACGTGTCCAAGATGAACCTTGTTTCATACCCTGTCCACCATAGTCACAAACAAATCCACCTTTATCTGCATCAAACTCAACAATGTGTCTTACGGATCCATCTTCTCTGATAAAAGCGTTCATAACTGTTGTTGCATGACGCTCTGCGATAAGGGCAAAGCGAGGATCATTTGTAACCTTTGTTGCCCAGTAAAGAATTGAAATATTAAGCATGCTGTCGATGATAACCCAACCTTTGTTTGACTTTTCACCTTCGATAATATCATTCCATGCTCTAATAAATTCTCCCTGTGGATTATATCTTCCAGCTAAAAGCTGGGCTGCAAGGATGCCTCTACGTTTCGCTTCTTCATCTCCTGTCATTATATAGTCCGCTACTGCTGTAGGAAGCCACATAAAACCTACATCATGGTGCAGTCCTGTATAATATTCAGAGAGAAAACATGTATCAATTAGCTTTCTTGAACCCCTAGCTTCATCAAGATATTCTTTCTTACTACTTAGTGCATATAACTGGTTATATATTCCTCCCCAAAAACCGTTAGTCCACCAAGCGGGACCATTGTCAATAGTCCAGTTAATTGATAGGTCTGCTCTATTATCATATACTCCATTTTTTGATACAGCAGGGAGTGTTCCTTTATGCTTTTTTAAGGCATCTGCAAATTTATTCTCAACTTTTGAGAGTATATTTAGTACTTCCTTTTTATCCATATTTTCCTCCAGTATTAATTTTCAGTTACAAAGAACGAGTGAGCAATTGTTTGTTTTTTAGCTTTGTATCGGGTTTTTTAACATATTGTTGCGTTTGAAATTTCCTAATGTTTAAATAGAAAAACTAGGGAGGAAATATGGCTAAAGCAACAAATCCAATTTTAAGAGGTTTTAACCCTGATCCATCGATAATTAGGGTAGGTGATGATTACTATATTGCTACTTCAACTTTTGAATGGTGGCCAGGAGTAAAGATTTCTCACTCACGAGACCTGGTGAATTGGACTGATTATGGATACATATTAACAGATTCAAAAAAACTTGATTTAAGAGGCGTTGGGATTACCCAAGGAATATGGGCTCCATGTCTTACATATAATAATGGAATTTTCTACCTTTGCTATACAGTCATAAAAGCATATTACGTAAATATGTATGATACAGAGAACTTTATAGTAACCTCAGCTTCAATTGATGGACCTTGGTCTGATCCTGTAAAAATTGATGGGTTCGGTTTTGATCCATCTTTATTCCATGATGATGACGGAAGAAAATATTTAGTTTCTATGGTTACTGATCATAGGGTTCCAAAGAAATATCAAGGAAGACTACTTATTGAAGAGCTTGATAGTAAAACATTTCAGAGAATTGGGGATGCAAAGGAAATATATTCTTCCTCTGAAATATTTCTTGAAGGACCTCATATTTTAAAAAAAGATGGATGGTATTACCTCTTTGCAGCTGATACAGGAACAGGTGAAGGACATGGAGAAAGTGTATTAAGAAGTCGTAATGTATTTGGACCATATGAGATGCACCATCCTTCTTATATCAAACGTAGTCCAGGAGAGGCGTGGTCAATTCTTACCTCAAGACAAAATCCTAATTACCCACTACAAAAGTCAGGTCATGGTTGTGTTGTAACTACCCCAGAAGGTGAATGGTATATGGTACATATCACTGCACGTCCTTCTGATAGATATAATCCGGAAGGCGAAGCTAGAGTTCTTAATCATCCACGTTTTCCTGGTGCAAGACGATATCCTCTTGGTCGTGAAACTTCAATTGTACATCTTATTTGGGATGATGATGGTTGGCCAAGGGTAGATGGGGGAGTTCTTCCTCCTATTGAGGTTCCAATAAATGTAGAAAAGAAGGAACAAGATGTTTATGTTGCTGATTTTTCTTCTCTTGATGCTTCTTGGCAGAGTCTTAGAGTTCCAATGACTGAGCATTATATGAAGTATATTTCTGATAAAAAAGTTCTTAGAATGTATGGCCGATCTGGAATTTCAAATTATTTTTCACAAACATTAATTGCTAGAAGAATTGAGGAGATGGACTTTAGTGCTGAGTTAACACTTTCTTTTGAACCAGAGTGTTTTAAGCAGATGTCTGGCCTAGCTGTTATGTATGATACCGATAACTATTTTTATCTTCATATTACTCATGATGAAGATATAGGGAAGTGTATTACTCTCTTAAAAGCGGAAAATAAAAAATATGAGTATCTTACTCCATATATTAAGATAGATTCTAATGAACCTATCACTTTGAAGGTGTGTTCTAATAACTTTTATTTTACCTTTTCATATAAGTTGGGAAATAGTGAATACGTTGAATTAGTGTCTAACCTAGATGGAAGTTTTTTAAGTGATGAGGCGTGTTTTGAAGGGTGGTTTACAGGTAGTATGATTGCAATCTGTACGCAGGATTTAACTGGTAGAGGTCTATATTCTGATATTTTTGCATTTAAATATGAGAATCTTAAAAATGCCTACATCCATCAAAAAAAGGCGCTATTGTGAAGTTAAAAAACCGATGTGAGAATTGAATCATAGATAAAAAAAGGAGAAAAGACATGAAAAAATTACTAACAATTGCGCTTGTTGCGCTCCTTAGTTTTTCTCTCTTCGCTCAGGGCGGTAGTGAGAGTGGAAGTGCTGTTAAGGCACAGGATAAAGGTACTGAAATCACATTAGTATTTGCAGATGGTGATG
>JAQYFM010000249.1 GCA_028723145.1 Spirochaetales bacterium
AGGACTTAATTAAAGAACAGATAATTGAACCAACAATTTATGGTATTAAGGTTGAGCAACTTGCCTATAAAGGTGTATTAACTTTCTCCATTATTATTAAAGAAGACCGTCCTGTATTAGTAGATTACCATGTTAGATTTAACGATCCTGCAACTCAAGCTATGATACCTTTAATTAAGACAGATATCGTTGAATTAATTAAAGCAGTAAATGAGGATCGAATTTCTTCTATTAATCTTGAGCTATCAAATGAAAGCACCGTTGCTGTTGTAGTTGCTTCAAATGGTTATCCAATGCATCCAGAAATAGGAAAAAGTATTAATCTTAAATACCCATATTTAGTTAAAAATATGCTTCATAGATTACCTCTAGTCTTTGCTGGTGCTATTGATGGAGAGAATGTAAAGAATCTTAAAACCACAGGTGGCAGATGCTTTACTGTAGTTGGTAGAGGTAAAAGTATTAAAACGGCAAACGAAAAGGCTTACCGTTTTATTGATTCTTTTAATTTTGATGGTGCTTGGTACCGTGATGATATCGGATACAAGTTCTTTATTACTGACTCTGACGAGGATTAGAACGTCTAAATTCGTATAGAAGTATTCCAGTTGCAACGGATACATTTAATGAATCGATGTGTCCATGCATTGGGATACTTGTTATATGGTCACAATTCTTTCTAACAAGTTGGCTAATTCCATCACCTTCAGAACCCATAACGATAACTGTTCTTGGGCTAAACTTTTCTTCATAGGATGATGTACCTGACATATCAGCGCCATAAATCCAGAAACCATTTTCCTTTAGAATATCGATTTCACGATTAAGATTTGTTACAACAGATAGCGGAACATATTGAGCTGCACCAGATGAGACCTTTAATACAGTTTCATTTGCCTGTACACTTCTTCTTTCAGGGATAATTACAAGGTCTACGCCAAATTGGTCAGCAGAACGTAATATTGCACCAAGATTATGTGGATCTGTTAAACCATCAAGGATTAATACAAGAGCACCTTCATCATCTTTTAGCTTTGAGCAGAAATCATTTACACTAATTTCTGTTAAGCGTGATGCACCTCTTCTTGGACCAGATAAATCTAACAAAGCTCCTCTATGGTCAATTCCAGGAACCATACGATCCATTTCTTGCTTTGAAATCTTTTTAACAGCAACCTTACCTGTTAAACGAGCTTTTCTATCAAGTTCTTCACTTCTCTCACGCTCTCCTCTAACTAAGTATAGAGTAGATCCATGTCCTGCTTTCTTTAATGCTTCTTCAATGGCATGATAGCCGTATACTTTTTCACCCATAACAGCGATAGTTTTACCTGTAAATTCTTATTTAGTCAAGAAAAGCTAATTTAGGCATTCTCAGCTCTTTAGTTTTACTATCATAACTAATAGCTACTCCTTATACTTCTCAAGTATAGCTGGATACTTCTTTATCTTTATTTGCTCAAGGGCTGAATTAGCTGTTTTATCCTTCTTACTATAAACAGACAGTAATAATGACTTAGCTACATAGCTATCTTTATCCATTAATAAATTTGTATATCCTAGATTACCATTTAACTAATCCTTTATGGTATTATTTATTTTACCATAAGTTGTTACCAATTATTATTGACTGTTATTAAGTAGTTATTTTATGCCAAGAACAAAATATCGATATATTGGAATTCGCTTTATTACTTCATAAAGTAAAACAGTTAGAATAAAACCAAGAATTAATGTTAAAAGATATCGTAAATATACATTTAAGCTTGTACCCGATACAATCAATCCAGTTAATAAGATTGGAGTGTAATGTAGTACATATAATCCAAAGGAAGATGAAGATAAATACTTTAACACCTTATTACTTTTATCAAAATATTTTTTAAAGAGTCCTATTAAGAATATTGATGTAAAGTATGCATAAATATTGGTAATTACATCTTGTAGGCAAATAGAGGAAGTGTAATCAGAAAAGTTAAATTTAACCATATAAAGTATTGCTGAAAGTATTGATATTACTAGTGAAATAATCATTGTCTTTTCAATTTTTTCTTCTACCTTTTCATCTGAAAAAATGTAGTAACCT
>JAQYFM010000250.1 GCA_028723145.1 Spirochaetales bacterium
AATCTTTAACTAGGATTATTACTTCATCTTGGTCGTTAGCCATTCTTTTAATATATGAAAAATTTAGCTTCCTCTGTTTTTGAATCCTTAATAACTCATCTTCGATTTCCTTGCACTTTGCTTGGAAACTTATTGTGCTTACTTTTTTTCTTTTCTTAGAAGTAAATGTTGCGTACAAATTAAAGAGTGTAAAAGCCAATAATAATGTAAATAAGAGATTTCATTTTATTAAAAGCAAAGAGGAATATATCTCAAAACTAAAAACTATTCTTTATGATGATTATTTTGAAGGTGTTGAAATATCACAAATGCCATTTGAAGGCTTAATGGATGAAGTAGTTTCATTAATAAAAAGTGCTCATATGGACTATACCTATTGTGGTCACTCAAGACTTTTTAAAAATAAGCTTAATATTAACTCTTTAGATGAGAGTGAAAGATTAAAGGCAGTTGAGGAATTAAAGAAAGGTATTGATGAAACGCATACAATTGGAGCCAAAGAATTCCAGTTTTTATCAAGAACTTATGATAAAAATAAAATAGCTGAACACATTGCTGCTCTTGCAAAGAGTACTAGAGAGCTTTGTGAATATGCGAAAAACTTTGATATTACTGTAACACTTGAAATCTTTGACCATACAATTGATAAGTGTTCATTACTAGGTCCAATTGACAGAGTTACAGCATTCTTAGAACAGGTAAAGGATATTGATAATTTTGGTTTTATGTGTGACTTATCACACATCCCTATGATTGGGGAAACAATAGAAGAAAACCTAACTCCTATAAGAGACTATATCAAGCATGCTCACATTGGTAATACATCAATTAAAGATAAAAATAATGTAGCGTACGGAGATATGCATCCTAGATTTGGTTATGAAAAGGGTGAAAATGATACTGCAGAGCTTACTATATTTCTGCAGCATCTAAAGGATTTCGGATATTTAAAAGAAGGAGGAAATAACTTTCTAGGCTTTGAAGTAAGGCCACTTCCAGGAGAAGATGAACGCATCGTAATTGCAAATGCAAAGAGATGCTTAAACAAAGCTTGGCGTCTTGTTCACTGATGAGTGATGTGCTCTCTAATTAGCTTCTTAGCTTTGAGCTTTTCGTTATTCTTTAGTAACAATAAGAGTTTGGTATGCTGTTGGAGATAGGATAAAAGACTTTCAGGACTTAAATCTTGTTCGATTCTTAAGAGCTGAATTTTTGGATCTAAGCGATAATATACTTCAATAAGAGCTTGGTTATCGGTACATTCAATTAATAGAGAATGAAAAGCACTATCAAGCTCAAAGGCTTTATCTCTTTCTCCATTTGAAAGCTGTAGCTGGCAATCAGAAGCAAGCTGGGTTAGTTTTGAGAAGTTTTTATCAAAGAGATTTTCCTGTAAGTTGTCAATGGCGAAAAACTCCAAATTAATTCGTAAAGAAGCAATATCCTGAGCTACTTTATCACTAATCTTAACTACTGCAGCATGAGACCTTGGTGAAAGAGTTACAAGACCATATTCAGCTAATCTTCTTATAGCTTCTCTAATTGGAGTTCTGCTAACACCAAATTGAGTTGCAAGAGCATCTTCACTGATTTTGCTTCCTGCCTTAATTGTGCCTTTAAGGATCTCGCCTTTTACAAGTTCATAAGCTTGGTCTGAAAGTGATGTCGAAACGATTTTCATAGGTTTCCCCCTTGTCTTTAGCTTATCAGATAAGATTGTAGTCGTCAATTTTGCATTTTGTATACAATTTGTAGAATTTCTACCAGCAATTTACTTGGATTAAACAGGTATTTGTTTGACAGATTAAAATTATAGTTATATGTATATTGTATACAAAATACAATTAAAAGGAGATTAAAATGAGCGAAATAATTGAAAAACTCCTATCAGATAGAGACAGGAAGTTTAATGCAACAGAACTTGATGCACTTTCTGCATATTTCAGAGAGATGATGTTTACTGTTTTGCATGAAAGAGGAATAGGTCACTTGGGTGGTGCAAGAGGGCTGTTTCCTTCTTAAGGTCCAGATATATCTAAGAAGGTTAATGATATTTTGTGCCATATCGAGCTTTCGGTATGGCACTTTTAACATTTTTTATTTACAATTATTTTTATGAAAAAAGCTATTCTTTTTGATTTAGATGGAACCTTGGTTGATACAATTGAAGATATTAGATGTGCTATTAATCATACAGTAAAACTTACCTATAACCGCGAGATTTCAAGAGAAGAATGTATGAGTGTTGTAGGAAGGGGATTAAAAAATGCACTCATTGGTGCCTTAGCTTTCTCTGGAGCAAGATACCCTGAGGATGAAATAGATATTCTTTATCATGAATTAATATCATTTTATAAAAACAATGCTTGTGTTTATTCCAAACCATATGATGGAATAACGGAATTTTTAAAATCAATGTCGCAAAATGGATATGCCTTAGGTGTCCTATCTAATAAAAGTGATGTTTTAGTTCAAGAAATAGTTGAAAAGCTATTTTCTGATATAAATTTTACTTTTATTCAAGGTTTTTGTGATAAAATACCTCTAAAGCCTGATAAGGCGGGTGTTGAGATATTTGCAAAGCTCTCAGGTGTTCCTATTGAAGAAGTTATTTATGTTGGGGACAGTGAGGTAGATGGAGAAACAATTATCAATGCTCATCTTGAAAAGGGGATTCTTGTTACTTGGGGTTTTAGACCAAGAGAGATTATTGAAAAATTTGAAAAACAAGGGATTAAACTAGTAAACACAATAGAGGAGCTGAAAGATGGTGTTAACTGATGAGATGAAAAAGGAAGTGGTAGAAAAGGCACATGTCTACCTCGATAGTGAGAAGAATGAAGTATTCAGAAGTGAAGTAGCAGAAGCTTTAAAGAATGAAGATTATGAATCTCTCTATGATAGATTCTATACAGCATTAGCTTTTGGTACAGCTGGTATGCGTGGTGTAATTGGTGGTGGTACAAACCGCATCAATACCTTTATGGTAAGAAAGGTTACACAAGGTCTTGCTGAATACTGTTTATCTGTTGGCCCTGATTCAACAGTAGTTATTGCATTCGACTCAAGACACTATAGCCCAGAATTTGCTAAAGCTGCTGCATTAGTTTTAAGTGCTAATAAAGTTAAAACTTATCTTTATGATACCCTTCATCCAGTACCAATGCTATCTTTCGCAGTAAGACACATGAAGGCAACTGCTGGTATTGTTATTACAGCTAGCCATAACCCTGCAAAGTATAACGGATATAAGGTTTACTGGTCAGATGGTGGTCAAGTTACTCCTCCACATGATATTGAAATTGCTAAGCTTGCTAACGCAGTAACAGCAGATAGAATTAAGGATATTAGTGAAGAAGAAGCTAGAAAGAGTGGATATCTTGAAAGTGTACCAGCATCTGTAGATGAGGCTTACTATGATATGGTTATCTCTTCTCTAAGACGCCCAGAGCTTGTTAAGGGTTCTCCTATTACAGTTGCTTATACTCCACTCCATGGATCTGGAAATGTTCCTGTAAGACATATGCTTTCAAAGCTTGGTATCAGATGCTGTGTAGTTAAAGAACAGGAAGAACCAAATGGTGCATTCCCAACAGTTAAGCTTCCTAACCCAGAGTCTCATGAAGCTATGAGCAAGGTTATTGAGCTTGCTAAAGAGGTTAAGGCAGATATCGTTCTTGGTACAGACCCAGATGCTGATAGAATGGGCCTTGCAATTCCTACAACACCAGAAAAGACAGATTATTTACTCTTAACTGGTAACCAGATTGCAACACTCCTTGCTGATTACTTAATTACAACATCTAACGAGATGGGCTTAAGTAGCAAAAAGCCATTAATTGTTAAAAGCTTAGTTACAACAGACCTTGTTCAGAAGATTGCTCAGTCTAATGGTGGCGATGCAAAGGACGTACTTACAGGCTTTAAGTATATTGCAGAGCGGATGGACAAAATTGATAAGGGAATTAACAAAGATAACTTCTTCCTCTTTGGTTGTGAAGAATCTTATGGTTTCTTAACTGTTAATGATGTTCATGATAAGGATGCTGTATCATCAGCAGTAGCTGCTGTTGAAATGATGTGTCACTACGCATCTAAGGGTATTACTCTTCAACAGAGACTTGATAGCATCTATGCTCATTATGGTTACTACACAGAGCTCGTATTCTCAAGAGACTATGAAGGTGCTCAGGGTAAGGAGCAGATGAAGCAAATCATGGCTGATATGAGAAAGCTCAAGGCTGGAGACACATTTGTTAACAGAACTATCGAGAAGGTTGAAGATCTTCTTGGTGAAAATACTGGTTTCCCTAAAGCTGATGTAATTATCATTCGCTTCACAAGTGGTGAAAAGCTCGTTGTAAGACCTTCTGGTACTGAGCCAAAGATTAAGTACTATATCTTCTTAGTTGAAGGTAAGGGTGGTAGAAGTGAGCTTGAAGCTAACCGCGATAAGATTCTAGAGGAGTTCAAGAGTGCTCTTTGATGTTGAAGCTTATTTGCTGAAACTAAAGCACTATGATTTAATGCTCTGTGATTTAGATTACAAAGCAGTCAATCCTGAAGATATTAAAGCTTTTAAGATTCATAGTGCAAACATGATAGATGATGAGACACGCGATAACCTTGATACATATTTGTATTCAAGAGGTGAGACTTGCGTGTCTCATTTTTTACAGGATAAGCATTACATCCCACGTTTATTACTCAGTGCTCTAGTATTTTTAATTGTATATTTCTTTTTGTCCCTTGTAGTTAGAGACCCTATCCCTATGATAGATGAGTTAATAGCTTCTCTCTTATTATCTGTTCTTTCTTTTTTAGCTCTTTCTAAAAGAGATATTAGAATTGCAAGAGAAAGTAAGCTACTTTATGACATTAAAAAGGAAATAAAAAATGCAGAAATTATTCAAGATAATTATCTAGAAGAAATTGAAGCATATTACTATGAGTTATCATCAAAATACTCAATTTTGGAAATGAGTGATATCCTTTCCAAAACAGATGAATATACAGTTTTAGAGGAATTGGATATCACACTTCCACATGAGTTTATCTCTATTATTAAAAGCTATATTCATAAAACAAATAAAAATCTTTCATTCTATCTTAAGCT
>JAQYFM010000251.1 GCA_028723145.1 Spirochaetales bacterium
ATGTTTGCACCCTTTGAATTCTTAGCACCTTCAGGAATTTCATAAACATATGTGTAATATGCCTTACCAAGGTTTGTAACATACATTACGATATCATGGCTTGATGCAATAAATAAGTGTTCGATAAAGTCACCATCAGTGAGTTTAGCACCCTTTACGCCTTTACCACCTCTACTTTGAGCTTTGTATTCTTCTGCAGATAAACGCTTAGCAAAACCTTTATTTGAAATTGATACTACAACCTGTTCTTCCTTAATAAAGTCTGCATCAGTTGTATTATCTAATTCTCTTTCTTGAATTTCAGTTCTTCTTCTATCACCAAATCTTTGACCAATTTCTTGAATTTCTTTCTTAACAACAGCTAAGATTTTATTTCTATCAGATAATAAGTCTTTGTAGTAAGCAATTTGAGCTTCAATTTCAGCTAATTCATCAAGAATCTTTTGTGTTTCAAGATGTGAAAGCCTACCAAGTTTCATATCGATGATAGCAAAAGCTTGTTTTGCATCAAGATTAAATCTCTTTTGTAATTCAAGTGATGCAACATTATTATCTTCACTTGATTTAATAATCTCAATTACTTCATCAATATTATCAAGACCAATCTTTAAGCCTTCAAGAATATGAGCTCTTTCTTCTGCCTTTTGAAGATCATAACGTGTTCTTCTTTCGATTACTATTTCTCTATGATCTACATAAGAAGAAAGCATCTCTTTAAGAGTAAGAACCTTAGGTCTTCCATCTTTAAGAGCAAGATTATAGATATTAAAGTTAGATTGAAGGGCTGTTCTACTAAATAGCATATTAAGAACTATATTAGGAACTGCACCTTGCTTAAGCTCAACAACAATTCTAATACCATCTCTATCAGATTCATCACGAACCTGTGAAATGTTTGGAATTGCATTATCTTTTCTTAAATCATCAATCTTCTTTACTAACTCAGCTTTGTTTACTTGATATGGAATTTCAGTGAAAATGATTCTATCATGACCTTTTTCATTTTCCTCAATTTCATAGCGTGAACGTATAACAACCTTACCTTTTCCTGTAGTAAATGCATCAACTATACCTTTTTTTCCACAAATAATACCTGCAGAAGGAAAATCTGGTCCTTTTACATAATCCATTAATTCTAATGAAGAAATATCAGGATTATCTATTAAAGCACAAATACCATCTACTACTTCAGTTAGGTTATGAGGAGCCATATTTGTTGCCATACCTACAGCAATACCACTAGAACCATTAGTAAGTAAGAAAGGGAAAGCAGCAGGTAATACTGTTGGCTCTTCAAGAGAATCATCATAGTTTGGTCCAAAATCAACTGTATTCTTACCAATATCAGTGAGCATTTCTTCACCAATTTTGCTCATCTTTGATTCGGTATATCTCATTGCAGCTGGTGGATCACCATCGATAGAACCAAAGTTACCTTGAGGAGTAACAACAGGATATCTTAATGAGAAATCTTGTGCTAAGCGTACTAATGCATCATAAACAGAAGCATCACCATGTGGGTGATATTTACCAAGTACATCACCGACGATACGAGCACATTTTTTATATGGTCCACTAGCTTTTAAACCCATTTCATACATATCGTATAAAATTCTTCTATGAACAGGCTTTAAACCATCCCTTACATCAGGAAGAGCACGACTGATGATAACTGACATAGCATAGTTCAGATAGCTGGTCTTCATCTCAGTCGAAACATCAGCTATTATTGTGCGGCTGTTAATATCGTCAGCCTTTGTTATTTCGTCATCCATACACTCTTCCTTTATACATCAAGATTAGCTACATAAGTAGCATTCTGCTCGATAAACTCACGCCTAGGCTCAACATCTTCACCCATGAGCATTGAGAATACTCTATCAGCTTCTTCAGCATCCTCAAGATGAATCTTACTAATTAATCTAGTTTCAGGATTCATAGTTGTTTCCCAAAGCTGTTCAGGATTCATCTCACCAAGACCTTTATAACGCTGAATAGGTATTTTTGCTTCATCCATTCCTGCACAGTTTTCTTCAATAATGCGCTTTTTATCAGCTTCATCATAAGCATAGAAAACCTTCTTACCTAATGTAATTTTATATAGAGGAGGCATTGCAAAATAGATATAACCAGCCTCAATAAGAGGTCTCATATATCTAAAGAAGAAAGTTAGCAACAATGTCCTAATATGAGAACCATCAACATCGGCATCGGCCATAATGATAATTTTATGATATCGTGCCTTAGTAATATCAAAGGTTTGTTCACTATCTTCAATCTGGTTATTATACCTTGTTAATCCAGCACCAATTGTAGAAATAACAGGCTGAAGCTTATCATTTCCAAGTACTTTATACTCTTGAGCTTTTTCAACATTAAGCATTTTACCCCAAAGAGGTAAAATAGCTTGGAATCTTCTGTCTCTTCCTTGCTTTGCAGAACCACCTGCTGAATCACCCTCAACTATAAATACTTCACATTTAGCAGGATCTTTCTCTGAACAGTCTGCAAGCTTACCAGGAAGGCCACCACCTTCACTTTTCTTTCTTATCTGTTCACGTGCCTTTCTAGCAGCAATACGACCAAGAGCTGCACTTATTGCTTTATCTAGAAGGAGCTCGATATCACCTGGAAATTCGTCAAAATAATTATTCAACTTTTCATATACTAATGATTGAACAATAAATCTTACATTAGCATTACCAAGTTTCATCTTAGTTTGACCTTCAAATTGAGGATTAGGTATCTTTATTGATACAACACCAGTTAAACCTTCAGAGATATCAGCTGATTCTAGTTTATCATTACCAAACTTTTTAAGCATCTTTGCATTTTTAGAAAGCTGGTTATTTACAGCCATTAAGACTGCTGTTTTAAAACCTGTTAAATGAGTACCACCTTCACGTGTATTAATGTTGTTTACAAATGAATAAACTTTCTCATCATATTTGTCGTTATACTGAAGTGCTATTTCAACAACAACATCATCTTTTACAGCTTCAAAAGAAATAGGAGCAAATAATGTTTTCTTATACTCATTGAGATAGGAAACAAACTCATTTAAACCACCTTCTGAGTGGAATGATTCTGTTTTCTCTTCTTCCTGACGCTTATCAACAATAGTAATTCTTATACCATGATTTAAAAAACTAAGTTCTCTAAAGCGATTTGATAATGTTTCATAGTTAAAACTATTATTCTCCATTACTTCGAAGTCAGGAGAGAAGCTAATAGTAGTTCCATGTTTTTCAGGATCGCAATGTCCTACAATCTTCACATCTTCTTCAGGAATGCCTCTATGGTATATTTGCTTATAAATGTTTCCATCTCTATAAACTGTGGCCTCTAAATAGCAGGAAAGGGCGTTTACACAAGAAACACCAACACCATGAAGACCACCAGATACCTTATAAGCACCTTTACCGAACTTACCACCTGCATTAAGTTTTGTTAAACATACTTCAAGAGTACTCTTTCCAACTTGTGGGTGGATATCTACAGGTATACCTCGACCATTATCTTCGACAGTACAAACTTCACCATATTCGTTATGATCAAAAGTAATTGTAATTTGATCACAAAATCCAGCCATAGCTTCATCAATACTGTTATCAAGGACTTCATATACAAGATGATGAAGGCCATCAATACCGGTAGTACCAATGTACATACCAGGGCGAAGACGTACATGCTCAAGACCTTCAAGTACTTGAATTTCACTACTGTCATATTCTTCAGAATTACCTACTGCTGTAGCAGCATTTAATCCTTCGGTAAGCATGTTTTCATCTTCGTTTTTTTTTGTTTCATCCATAAAATTGACTCACCTTATTTCAGAGCTTTTAAAAAAAGCATAATATTAATATATAGTAACAATTTTTTAACTTAGCTTCAATAAGCTTTCATAAAAATACATAGTTTATATTTTTTTATAATATATATAAATATCTTATCAATTATTGATAAAACAACAATTGGTTGTTAATAGTTACACAAAAACAGCAATTGAGAATAGCTTTCCAATGTGCTAAATTGAACACAAAGGATTATTTCATGTTAAAAGACTATTATCTAGAAGCCCTTGAAGAAACCCAAAAAAGGTTACAAAAAGGAAAGCAAATATGGTTAACTAATGCTTCTTTTGTAAAAGAAGGCAATAATTCTATTACCATTTCTTTCCCTGCAAAAATGTATCTAAATAGTTTTAATACTCACTGTAAAAATGAATTACAGTCAGCACTAGATGATATTGCTGGAACTCATATCGATATTGAAACTATTATAGGTGAAGCAAAAGAATTCGATGAAGTTGAAGAAAATAGTGTACAAATAGAAGAAGAAGCTCCAAAAAAGAATTCTTACTTAAATCCTATCTACACCTTTGAAAATTTTATTCCATGTGAAAATACAAATTTTGCATATAACGCTGCAAAGGCAATTGCTATGCATCCTGGAATAAATTATAACCCATGCTTAATATATGGTGGTGTAGGTCTTGGAAAGACTCACCTTCTTCAATCTGTAGGAAACTACATTGAAAAGGAAAATCCAAAAAAGAAAGTTATTTATGTTACAGCAGAAACTTTCACAAACGATTTTATTAATTCAATTCAACAAAAAAACTCTTCTTCATTTAGAATTAAATATAGAAAAGCTGATGTACTATTAATTGATGATATTCACTTTTTACAAGAGAAGATTTCAACACAGGAAGAGCTTTTCCATACATTTAATGATTTATATGAAGCTAATAAACAAATTATATTTACTTGCGATAGACCAATTAGTGAATTAAAAGGTTTTACTGATAGATTAAAATCAAGATTTACTAGAGGTTTAAATCTAAATTTAACAGCTCCTGACTATGAAACAAGAGTTGCTATATTAAAAAAGAAGTGTGAAGCACAGAATGTAAAAATCTTTGATTCAGTTATTTCTTACATGGCTGAAAACATCAAAACTAATGTTCGTGATCTCGAAGGTTCTCTTACAACTTTGATTGCTTATTCAAAATTAATTAAAACAAATATTACTCTAGAAATAGCCCAAGAACAGCTTAAGAACCTAATTTCTGCACCAATGGCAAGCGAACAAGACATTTCTATTAGTACAATTGTTAAAGAAGTTGCTTCTTATTACAACATTGAAATAAGTGAAATTAAAGGTAAAAAACGTACTGCAATTATTAAAGATGCAAGAAACATGGCTATTTATCTAACAAGAAAAATTACTCAATATTCAACAACTGAAATTGGTAATTACTTTGATAGAGACCATTCAACTATTACTCACTCAATTGATAAAGTTGATCAAGAAAGGAAACAAAATTCAGATATTGCTGCTGCAATAGACACTCTTGAAAACACAATAAGATCAAAATCAAAATAATTATTTTTCATCTTTTTTTTCGAGACCTGATTAATTTTTCAGGTCTCTTTTTTTCTTTTATTGTTGATAAATCTGTTTAAAACTTGTTGATAAGTTGTTAATATCTCTCTGAAAAGCTGTTGAAAAACCAATACTGAATTGTTGAAACTTTGGAAAACTTTTTAAATTTTTATTTTTTTTCCTACTTTTCAACAATTAAAAAATCTTTTCCACAAGTTTTAAGTAAAACTTTTCAACAATGTAATCTTATTCAGTACAATAAATAAAACAGTTTTCAACAATTAAAAAGAATATATTATTACTATTACTAAACTAAAATATACTTTATAATAACAGTATTAATAATCGAAGAGGAGTAGAATAATTATTTATGAAATTTATATGTCCTAAAGATACAATACTTAAGGAAGTTGAATATGCAAGCAATTTTACTAGTCAAAGAAATTCATTGACTATTTCTTCTAATATTTTGCTTGAAAACTATCAGAATGTACTTACTATCAAAGGAACAGATAATAAGATGGGATTCTTAACCTCTTTTCCTGTCTTTACAGATGTTCCTGGTGCAACTACTGTAACATGTGATAAATTTCTACAAGTATTAAAATCTTTACCATCAATGGATATCGAATTTAGTGAAGAAGATGGTAAATTAAAAATTACACCTTTAAAAGAATCAAAAAGTATTAACTTTAATATTAGAACTATTCCTGCTGAACACTTTCCACAGCTATTAACATATGATGAATCACAATTTTTCTCTCTTTCTCAAAGAGATTTCTTCGATATGATTGATAAAACATCTTTTGCTGTTGGTACAGATGAATCAAAATTCTTTTTAACAGGTGTTTATTTTGAAAAGAAAAATGATGATGTTGTAATGGTTGCAACAGATAGTAAGAGATTAAGTTGTATTAAAAAAAGATTTGAACAGGATATTCCTGATTTTAAATCATGTATTATTCCTGTTAAATTTCTTCAGATACTGACAAATATTGGAATTGGTGAAGGTCTTTTCTCTTTGATGATTACTGATACACATATTTTTGCTCAAATTAATGGACACTTAATTTATTCATCTTTAATTACAGGAACATATCCTGCATATGAAAGGGTAATTCCTAATGAATTTAAATATGAATGTAAGATTAAAGTTTCTGAAATGATTGAAGCATTAAACAGAGTATCAATCTTTGTAGAGAATAAATCTAAGAAGGTTTATTTAGAGCTTAAAGAAGATGGAATTATGGTAAGTGGTGAAACTAGTGATGTAGGTGATGCTAAAGAAATAGTACCATGTGAATATAGTGGAGATGATGTAAATATTACATTCAACAATGCTTTCTTAGTTACATCACTTAAGAAAATTGATTCTGATTACTTTAGGATTTGTTTTAATTCATCTAAAACAGCTATGGCTCTATTTCCAGAACCTGAAAAAGATTTCATTTTCATAATTATGCCAATGCATGGTTGATTATGCACTTTAAATCAATAAAATTTTACAACTTTAGAAATATTAATAACGGTATCGTCCTTTTTGATAAGGACGATATCATTCTAGAAGGGATGAATGGACAAGGAAAAACAAATATCCTTGAGTCTGTTTATACTCTTTGTTATGGAAATTCATTTAGAACTCAAGTATCACGTGAAATGATTAAGCATGGTGAAAGAATAATGAATCTTTCAGCTATCATTGAAGATGAAGATGATATTTATGAAGTTTCTTACTCTCTTGAACTAAATAAAAGAAAGATAATTTTAAATGGAAAGGAAGTAAAAGATAGAAAAGAATTAATTTATCTATTTCCTTGTATTGTATTTACTCATGATGATATTGATTTTATAAAAGGTGAACCTGAGATGAGAAGAAAATTCTTTGATCAGACTTTAAGTATGTATGACCCAATATATTTAAATTACATTCGTTCATATAGAAATATTTTAGCTCAGAGAAATGCTGCTATTAAGAATAATCAAATCTCTCTTTTAGATATATACGATGTAAAACTTGCTAACTTAGGTTTTGAGATAATAAAAAGCAGAAAGACCATGGTTAATGAATTTAATGAAATATTTCCTTTTCTATATAAAAAAATATCAGGAACTGAGAAGAATATTACAGTTAATTATCGTTCTTCATGGGAAGAAAAAGAAAATCCTAATCAAATAATTGAGTATCTAAAAGAAACACATGATAGAGATATTAAACTTTTGACTACTACATCAGGTATTCATAGAGACCGTTTTACTGTTAATGATGAAAATGGTCCTTTAGTAATTACAGGTTCTACAGGTCAAATTAGACTTGCTTCATTACTTTTTCGTATTGCTGAGGCAAGAATATTCAAAGATAAAACAGGAAAAGATCCTATTTTATTGTTAGATGATGTACTTTTAGAGCTTGATGATATTAAAAGAGCTAAGTTTTTAAACGAACTTACTTCTTATTGTCAGGCATTTTATACCTTCCTTCCACGTGAAAGTTATTTTAATGAGAAAAAAGAGAGTATTATTGAGTATAATGTATGTGAGGGTTGCTTAAATGAAATATGAGGTACCTATTTCTTACTATGTAAAAAGCTTTCAAAAGAAGGTTGAAGAAAGCCTTGGGGAGGAGGTTGTAGTATTCAAGTGGAAAGAAATTGTTGGTCCAGTATTATATCCACATGTAAAACTTGATACAATTGATGTCGAAAACTTAGAGGTAAGTATTGATCATGCATCTTATAAAAGTGCTTTTTTATTAAAACAAAATTTAATATTAAGAAAGATTCATGAGTTATTTCCTCGTTATGATATAAAAAATGTCAAGATACACCAGTTATAGATATTGACCATTTTTCTTATCTCATATAAAGTTGCTAATCGGACAATTTTGTCTGTGAGTTATAAAATCTGCGCTTTTATGCGAAAAATATTGGAGTAAATTCATGAGTTACAAAGGAAAAAGAACCTATCAGCCAAGTAAAGTAAAGAGAAATAGAACTTTTGGTTTCCGTGCACGCATGGCTACTAAAGGTGGTCGTTTAGTTCTTGCTCGTCGTAGAGCTAAGGGCAGACATAACTTAACAGTTTCTGATGAGAAGAAGCCTTTCTAAGATAGAGATAATTCGTAAGAAGCAGGATATAGATCGCATTTTCAAGCAAGGAAAAAATCTTTCTTGTAAGGGAATGCGATTAGCCTTTTTAGAGAACGACTATAATTTCGATCGCTTCATAATCATTCCTGCAAAGCATTATGGCAATGCAGTGGAAAGAAATAAATTAAGGCGAAGGTGTAAAGAATTATTTAGACTGTATCCAAAAAGAGTAATGAAAGATGCTTCTTTAAACACTAAAAGTCATGATATCGCCTTAGTAGTATATCCTGGAAAGGTTCTCAGTTATTCTTTGCTTGAGTCTAAATTTTATGACCTTTTAGACAGAATTAATTGAGAATTGTTCCTTTTCCTCATCTTGCAGAGTTCATATTCCTATCTTTCCTATTATTCTACGGGCCATCATCAAAGGAGATATAATGGATAGGAATACTATTATTGCAATCATACTATCTGTAATTGTTATCACAGTTGGAATGACTGTTCAGACTGTATTTTTCCCAATGGAAAATACTATGGTTACAACTACAGAAACAGAAGAAACAATAGAAGTTGAAAGTGTAACAGATATTATTACTCAACCTGTTGTTTCTAAAAATCAAGTTACAGATACTTCCCCTTTTGTAGTTGAAACAGATGCTATGTCAGTTACTTTTGATCCATATGGTGCATCTGTAAGTAGCATTAAAATGAAGAAGCATTTAGATGCTTCAAAAGAGCCAGTTGAAATACTTTTAAAGGATTCAACAAAAGGTAATGCATTCTTAATGTATCAATCAAATGATACCTCAAAACCTATTACTGAAGCATTTTCTCACAGCATTGAAGAACGTGGAGACCTTATTTTAGTTAATTTCTCACAAGTATTTGAACAAAATGGCAGAGAATATGAAATTGTAAAGAAATATGCTTTAGCAAAGTCAGAAGAATACTTATTCCAAATAGCAATTACATTAAATTCACTTGATGGAAATGCATTACCATTTACTGTTTATACCTTAGGTGTAGAACCTCAAGTTGGTCCTGAATTTGAGAGTTTAAATGGTAATTATGACTACAGAAGAATGTATTATAAGCTTAGTGATAAGAATAGTAAAAAGAATGTAAGCTTCAAAAATGGTGTTGCTACTGTAAATGATAGTATTTCTTGGGCAGCTCTTGCAGGTAAGTATTTTACTATTATTGGTATTCCTACAAGTGGTGTAGATTACACTGTTAAATTCACTCAGAGTACAGCAGAAAAACAGCAAAATTCTTTCTATTTAACAAGAAATGGAGTTAATTCTTCATCTGTAACAGATGTATATAGCTTCTATTGTGGACCAAAACTAACTAAATACCTCAATATGTATGATATTGCAAATGATAATACATTTGATATCACAAACCTCCATCTTGCAAAGGTAATGGATTCATCAACATGGCTTGGATGGCTTGAAACAATACTTAAATGGGTATTAACACTTATTTATAGATTTATTCCAAACTATGGTGTTGCTATCATTATTCTCACACTTCTAATTAAGCTTATGCTCCAGCCAATTAGTAAAAAAGGTATGGAGTCTACAGCTAAGATGTCTGCTTTAAATCCAAAACTTGAAGAACTCAAAACAAAATATGCAGATGATCCAAATGCTTTAAATGCAGCAATGGCAAAATTGTATAAGGAAGAAGGTATTAACCCAATGGGTTCATGTCTTCCTATGTTTATCCAGTTCCCAGTATTTATTGCACTTTATGGCTTGTTAAATAACCATTTTGAGCTTCGTGGTGCTATGTTTATCCCTGGTTGGATTCCTGATCTATCTATTCCTGATACAGTATTTACTCTTGGATTTAATCTTCCTTTAATTGGTAATCAAATCCACCTTCTTCCAATCATTTATACTGTTTCAATGATATTCTCAATGAAGATTACTCAGACAGGTACAACAGATGCTTCTCAAGCAGGAATGATGAAATTCATGACATACGGTATGCCATTAATTTTCTTCTTCATGCTATATAATGCACCATCTGGTCTTCTTGTTTACTGGACTGTTACTAATGCTATTTCTATCATCCAGCAGGTTTATGTAAATTCAAAGAAAAAGAAACAATTTGAAGAAGAAATAAAAGCTAAGGAAGAGAGTAAAAACCTTAAGTTCAAAAGTAAAAAGAGAAAGTAAAAGGAATATATAATGACAAGAGAATTTGAAGGAAAGACAGAACAAGAAGCCATTGATATGGCTATTCAGGAGTTAGGTCTTGAAAGAGATGATTTCGATGTAGAAATCATTGATTCACATAAAAAAACATTCTTTAAGAAAGGAAGTGTAAAAATTAGGGTTCATATCCCTGAACCAGTAGTTGAAGAACCTTTTATTGGTGAAGTTCTTTCAAGTGAGAGTGAAAATGAAGAAAAGATTTTAAAATTCATAGAAACTCTCATTTCAAAGATGGGATATGAATGTAAGGTTAATATTAACTTTCGAAAGGATTATAAATTAGGTTTTAATATTGAAAGCCCTAATTCTTCAATACTTATTGGTAGAAAAGGTAAAAATCTTGATGCTATTCAGCTTATTACAAATGTTTATGCTGCAAAGCTTGATGAAGATTATAAAATAATTGTTGATAGCGAAGATTATAGAATGAGGCATGAAGAATACATTGTTAGAAATGCTTTCAAGAGTGCTGAATATGTAAGAAAAACTGGTAAGAGTAAGTTATTAGAACCTATGAATCCATTTGAGAGAAGATTAATTCATACTGCTCTTAATGATTTTAATGGTGTTGAAACTAAGAGTGAAGGTGAAGGCCTTTATAAACAAGTAAGAATTATTCCTGTAAAGAATGATTAAACAATGTGCCGATCTTAATAGGTCGGCATTAATTTTTTTTAAGTTGACAACTATTTGTTTACCTACTATATTAATTAGTAATTATTATTGATAAGGATTATTATGAAAGAACTTAGAAATACAAAGCAGAGAGAAGAAGTTTTACATAGCGTTAAAGCGCTATGTAATCATCCATCTGCAGAAGAAGTTTATGCTCATGTAAGAACAAATAATCCTAATATCAGTAAAGGAACAGTATATAGAAATTTAAATTTGCTTACTGATTTAAATGAAATTAGTAAGGTAGAAATGCCTGGTAATGAACCAGATAGATTTGATGTTAGAACAGATAATCATCATCATGCTTTTTGTCGAATATGCAAAAAACTATATGATTTTGAGCTTGATGAAGATTTATCTATCAAAGGTCATATTGTGGGTAAAGAATTTCTATCAGAAAAAAGTCAATTGATTCTTACAGGTATCTGTCAAGATTGCTTAAGTAAGGAGAAGGAGTAATAAAATGGAATTAAAAGGTAGTAAGACAGAAAAAAACTTACAGGCAGCATTTGCAGGTGAAAGCCAGGCAAGAAATAAGTATACTTACTTTGCTTCTAAGGCTAAAAAAGAAGGTTATGTTCAGATTTCAAAGATTTTTGAAGAAACTGCAAACAATGAAAAAGAGCATGCTAAACTTTGGTTTAAGCTTTTACAGGAAAATGGTGAAATTCCTTCAACTGCAGAGAATTTAAGAGAAGCAGCAGCTGGTGAAAACTACGAGTGGACAGATATGTATGCTACCTTCGCTAAAGAAGCAGATGAAGAAGGTTTTACAAAGATTGCAGCAATGTTTAGAGGTGTTGCAAAAATTGAAGCTGAACATGAGAAGAGATATCTTGAACTTCTTAGCAATGTAGAAAATGGTCTTGTTTTCTCTAAGGATAATGATATGGTTTGGCAGTGTTCTAACTGTGGTCACATTGTAATCGGTAAGAAGGCTCCAGAGGTATGTCCAGTTTGTTCACATCCTCAGGCTTATTTCGAAATTGCAGCTAAGAATTGGTAATTTAAATTAATCAATTTATGGAGAGTATTTGTATTATTTCAAGTACTCTCTTTTTTTTATTGTCATTATTATAAATAAAGCTATATTTATCACTATAGGAGAAATATTATGGCAGAGTATTATTCAAATGATCCTGATAATAAAAGAAAAGGTGATGAAGGAACATTACCACTAATTATGGGTATTCTTGCTATTGTATTTACAATAACTTTTTCTCGCCTTATAGGTTTTATTCTAGGTATTATTGCAATTATTAAAGGAAACCAACATAGATTATATGATAATGATGCTAAGATTGGTTTTATTTGTGGTATTATAGCAGTTTGCTTATCATCAATTGCTTTATTAGCAATATTTTCATTCTTCTTTGCTATTTTGGTAATTTAAGAGGTAAATTATGAAAAAGAGATATCCTTTAATTTGCTCAATAATAGGTATTGTAACAGCAATAACTATCTTTCTTTCACCAATATCACTGCTACTATCAATAATTGGGTTAGTAAAAAGTAGTGAAGATAGAAAAACATATTTAGATTCTTTTATTATTAGCTTAATAGGAAGTGTAGTATCAATTATTTCACTTACTATTTTATTTTGCTTGTTTAGACTATTAATTGTATTTTGATTATTAAAGAGCCCGAAGTGTTAAACCTCGGGCAAACCTGAAAATGTACTTAATTAAAGATAAGTTTTTTCTATATATTTTCTAAGTTCTTCACTCTTTTCTTTTGTAAATTGAGCACCAATTTGGCTTATTATTTCACCTGCAAGGAAAGATGCTATCTTACCAGATGTTTCACTAGAACATCCCTTTTCAATACCGTATAAAAAACCAGCAGCATACGTATCTCCTGCTCCTGTTGTATCAACTGGTGTTGAAGCACCTTGTACATCGATTTTAGTTATTACTCTATTATCTGAAACAAAAGAACCTTTTTTTCCATTTTTTACAATTGCAATATTTGTTAGTTTTCCCATGCTCTTACAGCATTCATAAGCATCATAGTTATCAAATAAATATCTTGCTTCTTCACTATTTGCAAAAACAATATCACAATAATTTGTAATTAAATCTAAGAAATCTGCACGATATCTTCCTACAGCAAATGGATCAGCAATATCGAAAGCAACCTTTATATTATTTTCCTTACAATATGCAAGTACTTTTCTAATAGCTCTCTTTTGAGGTTCTGTATCCCACATATAACCTGTAAAATAGAATATTTCGGCATCCTTTAAGCTATCAAAGTTAACATTTGGAGCATCAAAACATTTATTAGCTCCCAAGAAAGTATTCATTGTTCTTTCTTTATCATCTGTTAACATAATGATTGATGTACCAGTTGGTTCATCATAGGAAATTAAATCATCTTTAACTCCTATTTCTTTTAATTTTGATCTATAAACATCAGCTAACTCATCTTTTCCAACACCACCTGCTAATGTAGTAGGGATACCTAAAGAACAAAGTGTAACCATAGTGTTAGGACAAGAACCACCAGGAGAATATACAAGCTTTTTTGTTTTTAAGTAATCAAGGAGTTCTTTGTGTCTTTGTTTATCAATTAAATGCATTGTACCTTTATATAGTGATAACGCATTAAGATCATCATTAGTGATATTTGAAAGAATATCTATTAAAGGATTTCCAATTCCATATATTTTGCTCATGAGAAAAGTATAAAACAGTATTAATGTATTAACAATGCAAAAGGTTAAGATACATGCTAAACTTTGTATATGAGTCAGTATGTTATTAATGGAGGAAAAACTTTAAAAGGAGAAGTTCTTATTAGTGGAAATAAGAACGCAGCACTACCATGTATTGCTGCAACGCTATTAAGTGATGAGAAAATTACACTGAGAAATATTCCAGATATTTTGGATGTTTCTGTAATGCTTAAGCTTTCTCAAGAACTTGGCTCAGAAATAAAAAGAGTAGATAAAAACACAGTAGAAATAAAGTCTCATGTTCATTTTGATGGACTTGATCCAGCTTTAGTTGATAGTGTAAGAGGATCAATACTTTTTTCCGGTCCACTACTTGCAAGAGGAGAGAAGGTAATAATACCTCCTCCTGGTGGAGATGTTATTGGCTTAAGACGCCTTGATACCCACTTTCTAGGTCTCTCAGCATTAGGTGTTGATTGTAATATAGATGATAGAGGTTATTTAATATTAACGCCTCCTAAGAGGCTTGTAGGGGCTGATATATTTTTAGATGAAGCATCTGTAACAGCAACAGAAAATGTAATTATGGCAGCTACATTAGCTTTGGGTGAAAGCACTATCTATAATGCAGCTTGTGAACCTCATATTCAAAATTTATGTAATTTATTGAATATGATGGGAAGTGAAATAGAAGGTATTGGATCAAACTTCCTTAGAATAAAAGGTAAAGAAAAATTACATGGTGCAGATCACATTATCTCTAGTGATTACATGGAAACAGGATCATTTATTGGACTTGCAGCTGCAACAGGAAGTGAACTCTTATTAAAAAGAGTTGATACACCATTTTTAAGGCCTCTAGAATTAGGGTTTAATAAACTAGGTATCAAGTTTGAAATATATAAAGATAGTGTTTATATACCAAGTAAGCAAAGTAAAGTTATTTCAAAGACCTATTCTGGTGTTACAAATAAACTAGACGATGCACCTTGGCCAGGATTTCCTGCAGACCTTTTATCGATAATGACAGTAACAGCAACACAAATGAATGGAACTCTATTAATTCATGAGAAAATGTTTGAATCAAGATTATATTTTGTAGATTATCTAATTAGGATGGGGGCAGATATTATTCTTTGTGATCCTCATAGAGCTGTTGTAAATGGAAAGAGTAGATTACGTCCTTGTGATTTAATAAGTCCTGATGTAAGAGCTGGTATGGCTATGGTAATTGCTGCATTAGCAACAGAAGGTAAGTGTGCAATTAGTAGAATTGATCAAATAGAGAGAGGTTATGAATCTCTTCTAGATAAGTTAATTAATATTGGTGCAGATATTAAAAAACAGTAAATTTTAATATTAATGTCATATATAGATAGCTTCTAATGTCATTAATTTATTAACACTACATAGGTACTAGATATAGGTTTTCCACAAGTTTTCAACAAGTTTTCCACAATGAGTTAAAAAAGGTTGTTGAAAACGTTGTTGATAACTACTTTTTGTTGTTATTAATACAATATATAAAATATTGTTAACTTCTTATTTTATAAATAATTATATAGGATTACACATAATAAAAAATATCTAAAAATTATATAATTTTTTAATTGTTGAAAACCCTAAAAAGTTTTCAACAACTACCAATTTTTACCGAGTTTTCAACAGGTTTTCAACAACTAAAAGTTTTTATGTGTAAAAGTAAGTAAATGCTAATAATTATTGAAATTAGCTGTGTTGAAAACTAAAAAAAAGGAAAAAGCAGACCTATAATAGATCTGCCTAGAAATACACATTCTATAGTGTATTAGACAATATGAAGTGACCTCCCATATAAAAATTGCAAATTCGTGAATTCTGCGAGATACTTGGGAAAATAAATTAATTAAAAAAAGCATGACGCATTAGCACATGCAATAAAGGAGATCACTAATGATAGATAGTGTAATTTATGTTGGAATAGATGTCCATAAGGAT
>JAQYFM010000252.1 GCA_028723145.1 Spirochaetales bacterium
ATCAGGATTGGACGGTACTACCCGTCATCCCAGACCTGCTGTGCATGTGGACATGTGTGGCCGGGTACCAAGGACCTCAGTGTCCGTGAATGGATTTGTCCGGAGTGTGGCGTAACGCACGACAGGGACGTGAACGCTGCGATGAACATTCTCGCCGAAGCGAAGCGTATCATTAATCGAATGGAACAGGCGAAGGACGCCTAGACCATAAGGCGAGGCCGGACGGGTCTCGCAGGCCAGAGATGGTGTAAGACATCCTTCGGGATGCAGCCGTCGTTACCATGGCCGGATTCCCATGGGCTTGCCCGTGGGAGTACGTCAAGATATAACACTTTGGAGTGTTTTATTTGATAAAGAAAATAAAAAAGCTTCATATTTCTTTAGAGAAGATTTTAATAAGGAATATACATTTTCTTTATGATATTATTTAGCTAATGAGTTACACGGCTAGAATACAGTACATAATTAAAACTTTAATCAAAAAAGATGGGATTACTCTAAAGCAAATTGCTGATGAATTTGAGATCTCAACTCGTCAAGCTAGTCGTGATATCGAGCAATTAAGATATCAAATGGGAGCTCCTATTGAATATGATAAAAAGGATAGGGTATATAGGCTAACACAGGATTGGAGTAGCTATACAAATCTAGATGATAACTTAGTAATACTTGCTTCCTATTTTAGATCTTTAATTGAACAGCTTCCAATAAAGAATAGTATTAAGAAAGAAATAGAAGATACCTTTTTGTCTTCTGTTTCAAAGAATGCAGCTTCATTAGTAGATAAAGTAATTTATAAGGCTCCTCAAATTAGTTTTCCAAACTACGATGTATTTTCAACGGTTACTGAAGCCTTAACCTCAAAAAGGTGTATTGAAATTGAATATACAAATTTTAAAAAGGAAAATACAAAAAGAATAGTAGAGCCTCTTAGGCTCATTAACTATTCTAGTTCATGGTATTTAGTTGCTTTTGATCATAAAAGGGAAAAGGTAATTAACTTCCACCTTTCAAGAGTAATTAAGGCAACTATTTTAGATAAGAAAATAACATTTAAAGATACTAAATTACTTGTTGATTCCTCTTTTGGAATTTTTGTTTCTGGTAAAATGCAGGAGTATACGATTAAATTCTCATCAGAACTAACAAATGATGTTAGACACATTATTTGGCATCAAAAACAAAGAGTTGAGGATTTAGAAGATGGCTCATTTTTACTTCATATTCCTGCAACTAATTCACATGAATTAATTACTTTAGTTTTAAGGTATGCTCCCTATGCTCGTCCTATATCTCCTGATAGCTTTGTGGAGGAATATAAGAAGAGAGTAGAAGAAATTAATAAAACTATCTAAATGGATAATATTCTATCAGGTGTTTCTATATTTCGTTAAATATTTTCATGATATACTTGCAATCTTGTGAATATTCTTTATTGATATCTTCTCTGAACTGTGTCGTAATCTTTTCTAAATCATCCCATGTAGTGAATTCTTCATTATAAACTTTAAGACAATCCACGAGCTTTGCTAAAGCCTCTGCTTTACCTTTATTATGTAAAGCTTTACATAATAAAGGAAATACTGAGGACGCCGATTATTATTATCTTCAAGCAATTGAGATGGAAGAGGATAGGCTACTAAGCAGAAATTTTTAAAAAAGATATATTTTTGTTACTGATTCTTTTCTTGGTAATCCTCCACCAATCTTAAGCTATTTGAGTGCATTAAAAGTAACATATGCTCAACTGAAAGTTTGAGAAATTTGCTGTATTAATATGTTTTATGTAAAAAACAATTTACTACGACATTATATGTCGTACTACCTGTCATAAACTCTTAATTGTAAAGGGAGGAAGTGATATGGATGAAGTTGTAAAGAGACCTGGCAGAAAGATAGCTGCTGAGAAAAGAAGAATTGCTAAAGAAATCTTACAAGAATTTATTGATGCTGGTGATTTCTATAGTCTACCTAGTGATGTTCAAGAAGCTTTAATAATTATTGCTCCTACATTGAAGGAAAGACGTATCTACTCATTTAAGCAGGAGGTTTTACATGAAGTATGTTGAATTTACAACAGAGGATTTTGAACTCGCTTTAGCTGAAGATAAGAAAGATTCGAAAATTGATTATCTTCTTAGTCTTATGGTGTTAGCAGGTATGTGTTTTATTATCGCTTTATTAATTTGAAGGAGAAATTTTATGGGTGATGCTTTAACTAGACCAGGCAGAAAGGATGCTGCAAATAAGAGAAAAGAAGCTCGAATTGTTATTGAAAAATTCTTAGAAACAGAAGAATTTAGAACTTTACCTCGTCCTATACAGCTTGCAATATTAACTCTTAATCCAAGTCTTAGAGAACCTTACTAATTTTTTATTATTCCATTATACACGCTTTCTGCCTCTCATATTATTTATGACAGGCAGAATTCTTTTTATTAAAAAGAGATAATGATATAGTAGTAAATTTTTTGAGTGTAATTTGTAGCTTGACTATGATAGATATTAAAGTTAATTTACTATCAGAGGTCAAATATGAATAAGTTTGTATATCTCGATAATAATGCAACTACACAAATGGCAAGTGAAGTTGCACAGATAATGCATGAAAATGAGTCACTCTACGCTAATGCATCTAGTATGCATAGTTGTGGTCGTGATGCAGCAAGTGCTATAGAATGGGCCCGTGAGGAGGTAGCAACTCTTATAGACGGAGATAAGAGTGGTGTTTACTTCACTTCAGGGGCATCGGAATCGAATAATACTGTTTTTTCAACTTTCAGAGATTTAATAGATGAAGGAAGTAAAAGAAATAGAATTATAACAACAACTATCGAACACCCTTCAATTATTGAGGAAGTAAAGTACCTTAAGAAAAAGGGTTATAAGATAGATGAAGTATCTGTTGATGTTCATGGAAAGGTAAGACTTGATGAATTAAAGAGCTTACTTGGCGATGATGTTGCTCTTGTTTCCGTTATGTGGGGTAACAATGAAACTGGTACTATCCAGGATATTAAAGAAATCGGAAAGCTTGCTCATGAGTGTGGTGCTTACTTCCATAGTGATGCAACTCAAGCAATCGGGAAGATTAAGGTATCTGTAAAAGAGTGCGGTGTAGACTATCTCTCTCTTTCTGCACATAAGTTCTATGGTCCAAAGGGAGTAGGTGTCCTTTATGTTGCAAATAAAGCTCCTCTCACACCTTTTGTTCATGGTGGTCACCAGGAAAAAGGTTATAGAGCAGGTACATACAATACTTTAAATATCATTGGACTTGGTCAAGCTGCAAAGCTTGCAAGAGAGAATTTAAAGGAGGAGCATGATAAACTTCTTGCTCTTCGTGAACGCCTTAGAAAGGGAATTGAAGAGAGAATTGACCATGTAGTTATTAATGGTCACCCAACAGATTTCTTACCTGGTACTTTGAATGTATCATTCCCAAATGCAGAAGGTGAGTCAATTTTACTTTACCTTGATATGGAAGGTATTGAGGTATCAACAGGAAGTGCTTGCGCAACTGGTTCACTTGAGCCTAGTTATGTATTACTAGCCTCAGGTTTGGATGTTGAGTTAGCACATGGGTCTATCAGATTTTCACTCGGAAGATATAATACTGAAGAGGATATCGACTATACATTAGAAAAGCTTCCTTCAATAATTGAAAGAGTAAGAAGGATGTCTACAAGAAAGGAATTCAAATAATGAGCAGCTTTATGTCTCAATGGGTATATACGGATGTGGTTAAGGATCATTTTATGAATCCAAGAAACCTCTGGGATGAGAAAGAAAATTTTGAGCCAGATGGAGTAGGTGAAGTTGGTTCTCTTGCTTGTGGCGACCAGATGCGAGTTGGTATCAAGGTTGAAAATGATAAGATTGCATCACTTCGTTGGTTAACATATGGTTGTGCTAGTGCAATTGCTTCCACTTCAATGATGAGTGAACTTGCTGTTGGTATGACACTTGAAGAAGCTTATCACTTAACACCAGATGTAATAACAAAGGCTCTTGGCGGTCTTCCTGAACACAAGTTCCACTGTTCAGTTCTTGGTGATAAAGCACTACGTGCTGCAATTGATGATTATCTAGAGAAAAATGGACGTGAAAATCCATTTAAGGCTCATACAGCTAAGATTATCTGTGAATGTAAGGGCGTAACAGATGTTCAAATCGAAGAGCTTGTAAAGAGTGATAAGGTTAAGAACTTTGAGGAGCTTCAAGCTCTTACTGGTGCTTCAACAGCATGTGGAAAGTGTAAGGCACAAATTAAAGAGACATTAGACGAGCTATTACATATCTACGGTAAATAATTATGTTAAGCATCTATAAAGATGAGATTAAGGATGCACTATATCCTAAAAGAGGGTTAGTCGATAAAAGATATAATATTGTCTCAATTACACCTCCTTGTAAGTGGAAAAGTGGAGACATTAAAAAGTTGAGAAAACAGTTACAGCTCTCTCAATCTCTATTTGCTGAGGTACTTGGTGTAAGTCTTGCCTCTGTCGTTTCTTGGGAAAATGAGAGGTCAACACCATCACCACTTGCTTGTAGGATGTTTGATATTTTATCGCGTTATCCAGATATTCTGCTTGAAGCACAAGTTGTGGATATCAAAAAATAGTATTTTAAGAGGAGATGAGATTTATTCTCCTCTTTTTTATCTTAAAGACATTGCTGATATTTGGTATTATTATCCATTATGAAGGTAATGGTTTTAGGCGCAGGCGCAGTAGGTGCACCTCTATGTACAAGATTAATTCAAGGCTCTGAGCTTTATTTAATAATGGATGATAAAAGGGCTATTAAATATGATGGCCTCACTGTAAATGGAAGGCATTACTACATTCCTCTTGCAAATAAGAGCGATATTGCAGATTTAATAATTCTTGCTTGCAAAAACTTTGACCTACCTAATGCTATTAATTGTATCAAGGAGCATGTTGGTGGTAGCACAATAATTGTCTCATTATTAAATGGTGTTGAAAGTGAAGAATTACTAGAAAAAGCATTTCCAAATGCTCATGTCCTTTATTCTTTTATTACATCACTTTCAAGTAATAGAGATAAAAATGTTATTAACTGTTACAGTGAAAATGGAGGTGTCATTTTCATAGGGGAAAAAGATAATAGAGAAAGTGATGAATTAAATTTGGTTACTAAATTATTTGATACCTGCAATGTAACATATCGTCTTCCAAGTGATATTAGAAAAGAGATTTGGTGGAAGTTTATGCTCAATACTGCTTTTAACTCTCTTTCTGGTGCACTAATGACTACTTATAGAAAGATGTGTGATAACCAGGCGCTATTAGCCTGTGCTAGGATGATTATCAAAGAGGTTATTTTAGTTGCAAATGCTGAAGGTGTTAATTTAACAGCTGAAGATGGCCAAAGAGCAATAAGCACAATCTGTGCACTCCATGATGATGGTAAAACCTCAATGCTACAAGATATTGAAAATGGTCGAATGACGGAAAATAAATACTTTTCTTATTGTGTATCAAAGCTTGGAAAGAAGCATTGTATTAATACACCTATTTGTGACTTCTTATTTAATTTAGTGGAGGCAAAGAGCTATGCGGAAAAATGAAAATGAAGCATTACTTTATGAAACACTCTTTTCTCTTGCAAAAAAAGATGAGAAGAAAGCCTTTTTAATGTACAACATGGTTGCCCTTAAGGCTGATATCACAAGAACTCTTCCTGAGATTAT
>JAQYFM010000253.1 GCA_028723145.1 Spirochaetales bacterium
AATGTGATATCTACAATTATTGCTTGGACCATTACTTTAGTATTTGCATTTTTTACTAATAAATTCTTTGTTTATAAATCTACTGAACGAAGAGTAAAATATATATTTGTTGAGTTTATTAACTTCTTTTTATGTCGATTGCTTTCAGGAGTATTGGATGTAATATTTATGTTTATTAGTGTTGATTTATTAAACTTACTACCACTTCTAATGAAGTTTATAGCAGCATTAGGTGTCGGTTTAATAAATTACTTCGGTGGAAAGCTTTTTATATTTAAAAGTAGATAATAAACAATTGTAATAGCAGATAAGGAGTGTTTATGGTTTTACCAAATTATCTATTTGATCCACAAATTTACGAGATTAATCGAGAACCTCACTATCCTATATTTTTATCAAAGGATGAGAAGGAAATAAATAGCGCTTGGCGCGTTGCATACTATGATAATGCAATAGATGCCCCTGATGACTTTTGTAATAGTTCAAGTTTAGATAAAGACTTGAAGGATGTTAAAGTACCACTTTCATTAGAACTACAAGGCTTTGGTAAGCCTCTTTATGTAAATGTTCAATATCCTTGGGATGGTATTGAGGATTTAACTCCACCAGAGGTGCCAACAAAAAATCCATGTGGCATATATTTTAATAAAATATTTATCGAGGATACAAACAAATTAAGCTTCTTAAGATTTTATGGTGTTGAGCAAGCTTTTGATTTATTTGTAAATGGTAATTTCGTTGGTTATGCCGAGGATAGTTTTACCTTGTCTGAATTTAATATCACAAAATATGTTAAACAAGGTGAGAATGAAATAGTTGTAAGAGTATTTAGATATTGCTCTGCATCCTGGCTTGAGGATCAAGACTTTTGGAGAATGTTTGGCATTTTTAGGCCTGTAACTCTTATTTCAAAATCTAAGGATTATATTAAAGAGTGTAGTGTCCTTCCTCTCTTAAATGAAGATTTATCTAAGGGTGAGGTAAGTTTTACAATTAAGACTGATAGTACTCAAGTTAGTGTTACTATTGAAGGATTTGAAGAAAAGAGTGTAAATACAAAAGATGGAATTGCTTTCATAAAATTTGATATTGATAAACCTCTTTTATGGGCCCCAGGATTACCTCAGCTTTATAGTTATACGGTGAAAACTAATAATGATATCATTAATTCATCCTTTGGATTTAAAAAAGTAAAAATTGAAGATGGAAAGATTACCCTTAATGGAAAAAGATTGTTATTTAGAGGATTAAACCGTCATGAATGGAATCAATATAGCGCAAGATGTGTTTCTTATGAGGATACAGAGAAAGCTATTCAAACAATGGTTAATAATAACATCAATGCGGTTCGTACCTCTCACTATCCTAATTCCCCTTTCTTCTATGATTTATGTGATCAATACGGATTGATGGTAATAGCAGAAGCAAATTTAGAAACACATGGAACCTGGGCTAAGGTTGATGGAAAAAATCCTAAAACTGCTGTACCAGGGGATAATATGCTTTGGTATCCTGCAATTTTAGATAGGCAAAAAGGTAATGTTTTATCATTCAAGAACCATGTATCAATAGTATTTTGGTCACTTGGTAATGAATCATTTGGAGGTACTGTATTAAGAGATGTAGCCTCTTGGATAAGAGAAAATGATCCTACTAGATATGTTCACTATGAAGGTGTTTTTAATGATAGAAGGTATGATACTCAAACAAGTGATATAGAGTCTCAAATGTATACTCCACCTCAAGAATGTGCTTCATTTATGGAAAAGCATCCTGAGAGAGTTTTTATGCTATGTGAGTATTCCCATGCTATGGGAAATAGCTGTGGTGGCTTAGAGGATTATATTGCACTTGAAGAAAAATATCCTAACTATGCAGGTGGATTCATATGGGATTATATGGATCAATCCTTGATGATTAATGGTTATTTAACAAGTGGTGGTGAAAACTTAGATCGTCCTTCAGATTTTTATTTCTGCAATAACGGCCTTGTTTTCGCTGATGGTAAAATAACACCTAGAATGCAGGAGGTAAATCATGCGTACCAGCCGTTTAAGATTCATATCAGTGAGAAAGAAATTTGGATTAAAAATGTGTCTTGTGCACTATTACTTGAATGGTTTGATGTAATTGTTAATCATGATAAAGATGGTGTATTAATTGAAAGTACTACATTTAGCTTTAATTGTAAGAGTGGAGATGTTGTTGCTTTTGATAATCCATATACTTTTACATCCTATGATGAATCAATAAGTGTGCTTATTAAGGATAGAAGTCAAAGTACTATTATTTCTTATCAAGAGCTAAGGAATTATAAAGAAATAGAAAAAAATAAAGCAAATATTACTCCTCTAATTGGAGATAGAAATATTGGATATTATTGGAAAAATTATAGTGCCTTAATTGATAACAACAAAGGTTGGATTATTTCATTTGTTAAAAATAACAAAGAATACATTTCTAGGATTCCAAGTTTTGCTTTCTATAGAGCACCAGTTGATAATGATGAAGCTAATAAGTTAAGTACAAAGCTTTCTGCTTGGCTTGCGGACCAAGTATATCCAATATATAAAGGGTTTGAAATAGTTGATGATGAAGTAGTGTGTCACTTTGAATTATCAATCAATAAGGCTTATGTCGATGTATCATACTCTGTTATGGATGATGATAGTTTAAAGATTTCATTAACTTACCATGGAGAAGAAAAAGATATCTTTGAATTTGGATTCTCATTTGTTTTTGAAAAAGAAGAAAAGGTTAACTACTTTGGTCTTGGACCTGAAGAAAATACTCCAGATAGAAAAGAAGGTGCACTCCTTGGAATTTATTCTTTAAATGTTGCAGAGAATATGACTCAATATAGAAGACCTCAAGATGTGGGAACTAGAACAGAGGTAAGATATGTTGAATATAGAGACTTAAAAATTACTGCTAAGGAACCTATGGTTTTTTCCGCATTACCATATACAAGTACAGAAATTTTAGCAGCTGGTCAGCTTAGAGATCTTCCTGCTAATAATAAATGTGTAATAAAGGTTTCTAAAAATATTATGGGAGTAGGTGGTGATAATACCTGGGGAGCCCTTCCTAGAGAAAAGTATTGGTATAAAATAAAGGATGGTGAAAATTTCACTATTTATCTAAGTTAATTTTGATTATAGCTGAGACTTTGATAGTTTCAGCTATTATTATGCAATTTGAATTAATAAAATTTAATTTATTCATTCCAAATTGAGATTAAAATATATAAATATAATCAAGTTTTATAAGTTATTTACTTTTAGCTTGATTAAAAAATTAAAATAAAAAGATAATTTCTATATGGCTTCTGAACGAGTAACAATTAAGGATATTGCATTTTCAATTGGTGTTAGTACTGCAACTGTATCTAATGTTATTAATGGTAAAACAAAGAAAATAGGTGCTGAAACAGTTAGCTTAGTTGAGCAAAAGCTTGAAGAAATGGGGTACCTTCCAAGACAGGCTAGAATATTGATGGGAAAAAATCCTGCTAAGCTTATAGGTTTAATTATCAACGATCATGAAAAATATGAATCTCATCCATTAGAAGATGGGTACTTAGCCAAGCTTGTGAATTCACTTTCGCTTGAAGCTGAAAAGAGAAATTATCTTTTGATTGTCAAACTTACAAAGAACATTGATGATGTTCCATTCCTTGCATCTATTTGGAATATGAGTGCAGTATTAGTTCAAGGGTTTTGTGAAATAGATTACCAGAAATTAAAAAGAAAAATGCATAAGCCATTAATAATCTTTGATGGATTTTTCCCAAGCAATGATAGATATATTAATTTAGAGGTCAACCACTTTGAAGGTGGAGTAGTTGCGGGTAATTACCTAAAAAAGATGGGGCATGAGAAGGTTTTATGCCTAAGTGATAATAATATTTGTATGGATAATTTAAGGTATGAAGGCTTACTCTCTGTACTGCCAAAATCTCAAATTATGATTATTCCAAATCTACAAAAAGAACGAAGTGAATTTTATAAAAAGGGATATAAATCGATTTTAGCTTACAGTGCTGTATTTTGTGTTTCTGATTACTACGCTTTAGATTTTATCAAAAATATTACTTCACTAGGTTTTAATGTTCCAAAAGATATTTCTGTTTTAGGCTTTGATGATATTGCAGTTTCAAGCCAACTAAGTCCAAGTTTAACTACAATTAGCCAAGATTGTAAGCTTAGAGCACAGATTACTTTTGATCTTGTAAATGAGGCAGAGGATAATCCACTTTTAACTAAAAATATTGTTATTCCAGTGAGTGTTGTTGAAAGAGAAAGTGTGATTAAAAAATAATTTTAGGTTATGAATTTAACCTGTAGAGTTTTTCTTTTATTGTTGATAAGCAATATTATATGGAAAAACAAAAGCTCATAGATAAAAAAGAATTTAGGAAGGAACTTTTATCATTAGCCCTTCCTATCACATTGCAAGGTATTTTTTATGCATCTTTCAATGTTGTTGACCAATTAATGACTGGTCAGCTTGGAAGTAGCAGTATTGCAGCAATTGGTTTAACTGGAAAGTTCATCGGAATTTTCTCTGTTATGATTAACACATTTGGTGCAGTCGCAGGAATTATTATTGCTCAAGCAATTGGAAAAAAGGATAGCAAGGATGAAGGAAAAGGCTTTTATACTAACTTCTTAATTACTTCTGTTATTGCTTTTATTTTTATGGCATTGAGTAATATTATTCCAACGAAGATAATGAGTCTTTACTCAACTGATAGTCAAATGGTTGAAATCGCTTCATCATACTTACGGATTTACTCCTTAAGCTTTATCTTTCTTTCGTTAACTACAATGTTTTCAACATATCTTAGATGCATAGACCATGCGAAAGAACCACTTTATGCGGGAATAATGAGTATGGTTATAAATACGCTCTTAAACTATGTTTTAATTTTTGGTATGGGTCCTATTCCAAAACTAGGAGTC
>JAQYFM010000254.1 GCA_028723145.1 Spirochaetales bacterium
AAATCATGCACATGATTTTATGCGTTGCTCAGCTTGGTGGAAAATTTAATAACTATCGCTAAGATATAAACTATGGTAAACTTAAGTGTCCCTTCTCGGGGCACTTTTTAAGTATAAGGAAAAAATTATGGATATCATAAAAGAAATTAGAGAGAAATATGTTAGTTTTAATGCACCAAGAAAGAGAATTGCAGAGTATATACTAAATGATCCTCTAAAATGTAGCTTTTTATCCTTAAAAGAATTTTCTAAAAATTGTGTTGCATCTGAAGTTACTATATTATCCTTCTGTAAGGACCTTGGGCTTTCAAATTACATTGAATTAAAGCAAAACCTAAAGGAATATATTTTTGAAAACAATAGCCCTGAAGAAAGATTTAAACATTATGTTTCATCAAATAATGGAGATGCCAAAAAGATTTATGATGATACCGTTAAATCTATAAATACTGCAGTAATTGAAACAACAAGACTTAATGATTTTTCAAAGCTTTCTAAAGGTATTAACTTAATTAGAAATGCAAAGAAAATCTTTGTTTCCGCTCATGATGCTAGTCGTATTGCGGCATACTATTTTAAACTCAGGTTCTCACAGCTTGGATGTGATGTTTACGTTATGGAAGCTGAATCAGTTGCTCAAAACATTGCCCAACTAAAGAGATCAAACTACGATGAAACAGTATTAGTATCAATTGCAACTCCTCCTTATGGAAAAAGTACGCTTGCAATGACTGAACTGTGTAAATCTCTAAATATACCAATAATTTCATTTACTGACTCAGAGCTATCACCTTTGGTAAAAATGTCTGATGTATCATTTTCCTGTATTACTGCTGAAAATTTCAAAGGCTTAACAAACTCTTACTCATCATTTTTCTGTATAATTGAGATTTTAAACCTCCTCTACTACAAAATAGAAGATTGCCCAGATAAAGACTTATCATTTCATAACCTTATTAATAAATATTATTCATCTTTAAAAGCATAGTTCGAATAAATATTTATACATTAATTATACACGAAAACTTTAAAATGAACTTTTTCTTCTATATTTTATGTTATTATTATAACAATATTTTATTTAAGCAACATTTTTCAAAGTAAAAACATTAAAATAAAGTGAAAACTAATTGAATATTTAAAGCATATATTTTAGCATGAATAACATTGAAATTCCTCTTCTTAGGAGTTATTTATGTGGAAATATGTCCTAAAGCGTTTACTTTTGATGATTCCAATACTAATTGGTGTAACATTCATCGTATTCCTCATTATGAGTCTCACCCCTGGTGACCCTGCTGCGGTTATCCTTGGAGACCAAGCATATGCAGAATCATTAGCTGCGATGAGAGAAGAATTAGGGTTAAATCGTCCATTAATTGTTAGATATGGTTCCTTCTTATGGGATTTATTACATGGTGATTTAAGTACATCTTACAGAAACAAGATTCCTGTATGGCCTCAAATTATTGATAAATTCCCTAATACTGTAATTCTCGCTATTGCAGGTATCATTATTGCATTATTAATAGGAATCCCAGTTGGTATTATCTCTGCTAAAAAGCAATACTCTAAAATTGATAGTGTATCAATGGTAGCATCGCTAATTGGTGTTTCTATGCCGAACTTCTGGCTAGGATTACTACTTTCACTACTATTTGCATTAAAGCTTGGATGGCTTCCTTCCCAAGGTATGGGAAAAGGTTTTATCCCATTAATTAAAAGTGTAATTCTGCCTGCATTAACACTTGGTACAGGTGTTGCTGCAACAGTAGCAAGAATGACTCGTTCATCAATGCTTGAAGTAATTAGACAGGACTATATTTCAACTGCAAGAGCTAAAGGTGTCCCAGAAGGACAAGTCACAAAACGTCATATGCTTAAGAATGCAATGATTCCTAACTTGCAGAAGTATTAAAGGATGAATCTAACAACGTTACTATAATGTATGATACAATGAGAGTTGGAACAACTAATAAGGTACGGGGCTTCATGCTTGACCCAATTGGTTATCACAAGATCCAGAAGGTTCAAATCACTAAATAATTATATTTAAAGGGAGAAAAGCAATTTTCTCCCTTTCCAAAAAGGAAGATAACGATGAATTCAACTATTGAGCTGATAAAACAAATCAGCGATGCAAACGGTATATCAGGCTTCGAAGACGAAGTATTACAAGTAATAAGATCTAATGCAAAAGATTTAGGTGCTTTTTCTGAAGATTGTATGAGAAATCTTTATCTTGAGAAAAAGGACAATGTAGAGGGAAAACCAGTAGTCATGTTAGATGCTCACACTGACGAAGTAGGTTTTATGGTTAAAGCAATAAGACCAGATGGACAGCTTGAGTTCATCAATATTGGAGGTTGGGTTGTAACTAATATACCTGCGCACCAAGTAAGAGTTCAAAATCGCTTTGGGAAGTATATTCCTGGTATTGTTGCGTCAAAACCACCACACTTCATGAGTGAAGCAGAAAGAAAGGCTCCATTAGATATTACTAATTTAGTAATTGATGTTGGTGCATCTAGTAAAGAAGAAATCGAAAACGATTTTTGTATCGATATTGCTGCTCCAGTTGTTCCTGAAGTCAGTTGTACATATGATGAAAAGCATGATCTCCTTGTTGGAAAGGCCTTTGATAATAGACTCGGATGTGCAAGCATCGTTGAAACCTTTAAGCGTTTAGAGGGCGAAAAGCTAAATGTAAATGTAATTGGTGCATTTGCATCTCAAGAAGAGGTTGGTACTAGAGGTGCTACAGTTACTGTAAATCATGTAAAACCAGATATTGCTATCTGTTTTGAAGGTTGTCCTGCAGATGATACTGTAGTTGCTGAATATCAGAGACAAACTTGTATTAAGCATGGTCCAATGCTAAGGCACATAGATGCAAGAATGATTACAAATCCAAGATTCCAGAGATTTGCATTAAACCTTGCAAAAGAGTTAAACATTCCATGTCAAAGTGCAGTAAGAACAGGAGGTGCTACTGATGGTGCTCCAATTCATTTAGGTGCATTAGGTGTTCCTTGCATTGTAATTGGTATTCCAGTTAGATATGCACATACTCACTATGGAATATCTTCATTATCAGATTTTAATAATGGTGTTAAACTTGCAATCGAGATCATCAAACGTCTTGATAAGGATATTATCGGAGGGTTCTAATGGCTAATCTAGGAGGAATGTTTACTCTAGAAAAGCTTGGTTCATGTGATAACTACAACGATAACAACACAATCTTTGCTATGTCTGGTAGATGTGCAATTTACACATGCTTAAAGGATTTAAATGCAAAGGAAGGTAGCATAGCATATGTACCAGCTTACACCTGTGAAACTGTATTAAGTTGCTATGCAAAAGCAGGATATAACTTAAGGTATTATGATGTAGCTCCAGAAGGCATGGTTCCACTATTTAAAGAAGAGGATTTAGAGGGTGTAAGTGTAATTAATGTTTGTGGTTGGTTTGGTTTTTTAACCTACGACCATGAGTTTATCAAAAAGTGTGCAGAAAAAGGTATCACAATTCTTTTTGATACAACCCACTCTCCTCTTTACTACGATCCTCTTTCAACTTATGCAGCTGGTTCATTAAGAAAATGGATGGGTATTGCAGCAGGT
>JAQYFM010000255.1 GCA_028723145.1 Spirochaetales bacterium
ATATTTGAAAAGCATAGCCAAATAGCCTTTCTCAACCAGTAGATTCAGTATCTTATGGTTTTTTCAAACTTTGCAAACTTCTTATTGCACAATTCAGATATGATAACGGTTTTATACATAAAAAAAGAAGGGCAGATAGGAACCTATCCACCCAAAATATTAAGTTCTATTTCTAATTTGACCTGGTGAAACTGATTTAATTTTCTTAAATACTCTACAAAAGTATGCTTGATCTTGGAAACCTGTTGCATTTGCAACCTCATTTATTGTTGCTCCTGTTTGGGTAAGCATCTCAGTTGCAAGCTGTACTCTATACCTATTTAAATAATCCCAAGGAGAAAGCCCCATATCCTTTTTAAATATTCTAGTTAAGTAGTCTTCACTAATATTTACATATTCAGCGAGTTGCCACCTAGAGATTTGACAAGTTGCTTTCTTATTCAAGAAACCAATTGCTTTCTTTACTAAAGCACCTGTTAAAGGAGGCAATATTACATTTCCACCAAAGATTCCAATTAACCTTGAAATAAATTCATCTGAATCGCATAAACAGGAATTACAAATTATTAAGTTAGGAAGCTGTGCAATTTTATCAATTTCACCATCTACAAAGTGATCTTTAACCATCAAGACAGGTACTTTTGCAAATCTCTTTTCCTTTCTAATTTGTATAACAAGTTCAAATGATTCAGAACAAAGAATAATCATGGCAGGAGTAGATGAGTAGTTTAATAGCTCATCACCATCTTTAACATTCAAAAAACTTCCAAAAGAAGAAAGCTTAGAAAGTCCATTAGGAAGATTTCCTAAAATAAGAATAGTTCCATCAATACTGTCATGTGTTCCAGTTTTTAAAGTTGACCATAAATCAAGAGATGAAGGTTCAACATTAAAACACAAGAATGGCATATTTTTACTTCGTTGATGGTTTTTAAGAAGATTAAGTACGATACTTTCTTTATCCCTATTATCACTATAGTTCCAAGCTATCCTTGTAACATTATCTGGGATTTCAAATTCATCTGCTAGCTCACTTTCTGTAACAAATAAAACTTGAGGCAAAGTCCTAACAATTTCAGGAACAACACTACATTCATCTTTCTTAATATATAATGTATAACCTATTGCCGTACTTAAAGTGACATCGTTTGAAAGAGATGGCCAAGGCAAACAAATAGAAATGCCATGCTCTTTAAAATGGAAAGATCCATTATGGAGCACAACAATCTTCTCAGCAAGAGAAAGAGAAGCTTCTCCTTTTTTCCCAATTGGGTTCCAAGTACTAGAAGAAACGAAGATAGAAAGTCCTGCAGGTTTTATTGAAACCTCTAAATAGATTTGACCATTATCTTCAGTTGCTAGTTGATACAATATCTCTGAAACCTGAGTGATTTTTTCGCAATCAGCATAAATAGCAGGTAAAGAATCTGGAATATTTGCTTCAATACACAATTTATTAGCAATATCCTTAAAGAAAGGAGTTGGAGAAATGAGCTTCTTAGAGAGTTCAATTTGTCCTTTTTCTGTGTAACATAAATCGAGTAAATGCTCTGCCTTCAACAAATGATTCAATAGCTCTTTTCTATACTCAAAATCTGTATTGCTTAATATCTGTTTCATTTGTTCTAAAGGCTCTTTTAAACCATCCGAAATGCTATCAAAGAAATCAGAAGATGCTCTCTCGGCTTTTTCAGCAATGTCTTTTGCTTTATTAGCAGTATCTAAAAGACTAATACCTTTAAGAGTAGAGGAAATCGTTGCCCGTAAATCCTCTAAGAACCGTTCATCACGTTGCTCTGTTACATCAACTAATAAATATCCAAGATATTCACTATCATATGTAAGTGGTAATACAACATAAGCACCACGTGAAATATTCTTATTTAACTCATCAGGAAGCAGCATTAAAGAAGAAAAATCTTGTTTTTTAACACTACTTAATGATCGATCATAACCAACAACAAGTTTTGATACTCCATCAATTGAAGAACTAAATACTAAATAAGCTTGCAATATTCCCAAACTTGGAAGTTCACTTCTTAAAACTTCACCTAAATTCTCTAATGATCTAATAGATAGAAGCTTATTTTTTAATGCATTTATTTTATTTGATTTTATTGTCTGATAATAAGACTCTTCAGCTTGCACTCTTGAATAGGTTTCAATCATTGCAGGTATGAGTTCTGATTTACAAAATGAGGTAAATTCCACAGGGAAATTAAAAGTATCAATAAAGCACTTATATACATCTAATAAATCGTAGAGCTCTCCACCACTTTCCAAAAATCTTCTAACGAAGAATAAAAATCTATCGCGGAATCTAGAGAATTCTAAATCTTTATCTACTAAACTTACCTCAAACGCATAATCAATAAAAGCTTTAACTTCGGCATAACTAATTTGGTCTTGAGTTAAACTTCTAATCCAACTAATAAAATTCTCTTTGTTTTCAAGCTCCTTTCCAACAGGCTCTGCTGATCCAAAGCTATGATCACAACCACAAGAGTGTCTAATGACTAATTCTGCAGGAAGAATAACATCCTCAACAGTGGTATTAGGATCATTAAATATTTGATTTAAAACCTCTACAGCCACATGGCTCATCCCAACTACAGGCATCCTTACAGTTGTTGGAGCAACCTTCATTATTTTATTGTTATCGCTATCATTAAATCCAGCGACCTTTAATGTAGTAGGCACTTCAACATTTATCTCTTCAAGATATCTTAAAGCTCCACTTAACATTAAATCAGAAGCACAGATTAAAGCATCAAAATCAATTCCAGGAACAAGGCCTCTATCATTGATAATTTCTCTTAAGGCTTCTTTACCTTGTGCCCAAGGATGAGGCGTTGATACTAAATCTAGGTTAAGAGCAATACCATTATTCTTTAAACAATCTTCATAAGCACAATATCTTGATTGGCTACTAGCATGGTTACTAGGTCCTCTTAAGAAAGCAATTCGCTGTATTTTATGTTTTACAATAAAGTGCTCAACTTCCTTATACATTCCTTCATATGCATCAAAAGTAACAGATGGAGAGCCTTCTACAGGAAGTCCTATAGAAACAAAAGGTACTTCTGTACCTCTCATAATAGAACATACCTCTTCAGCTGTAAGTTCCCCAGTTAATGTACTACTCCAGCTAATAATTCCATCGAAGTTTTCTTTTGTTTCAAGGTTATAAATATTATTTCTTAAATATTCATCTCGCTCTTTATAGTTAAGCCTTCCACCTGGAAGAACAACTACAGAGTCACTCAAAAGATCCACAGATGAGAGAACACTTCTCCAAAGGCGAATGGACGCTCCCTCATGAATTGATGCCAAAACTAGTCCTATCCTTTTGTTCATGTATTCAGAATACTTCGGTTTTCACCACTCTACAACAAAAAATATCGTTTTTTTACAATATCATTTATTGTACAATAAAGACATACAAAACCTTCGGTTTTTCTTGACAGCTAATACTAACGATTGTAAAGTGGAATTGTGTTTCATTTTATAATTGATTTCCATTTTTTACATTTGGGAAAATTGGCTGTATAGAATGAACTTAAAATAAGGTATCTAGCGTTTCGTAGGAGGAACAAATGAAAAATATTAAAGACGTGGTTAAGACTGTTGAAAGACCAATTAAGGTTCTTCAGTTTGGTGAAGGAAACTTCCTTCGTGCATTTGTTGACTGGATTATCGACCAGTTAAATGAAAAAGGCGATTTCAACGGTAACGTCATGTTAGTACAGCCACTCGATAGAGGTTTAGCTGGAATGATTAATGACCAAAACGGTCTCTATACAACTGTACTTAGAGGTGTTCAGAACGGTAAGCCAGTTGAAGAGTTCAGACAGATTACTTCTGTTGCTGGATGTATCAATCCATATGCAGAATATGATGCATTTATTGCACAGGCTGAAAACCCTGATCTTAGATTCATCATTTCTAACACAACAGAAGCTGGTATTGCTTATCATGAAGGCGATAAGCTTGACGATAAACCACAATCAAGCTTCCCTGGTAAAGTTTGTTCTTTCCTTTACAAAAGATATTGTGCATTCAAGGGTGATCAGAGCAAAGGTATTATTGCTATTCCTTGTGAACTTATTGAAAAGAACGGTGACAACCTTAAGAGAATTGTTCTCCAGTATGCAAAAGAATGGAACCTTGAAGAAGGCTTTATTGCTTGGTTAAATGAAGCATGTGACTTCTGTAACAGCTTAGTAGATAGAATTGTTCCAGGTTATCCAAGAGCTGAAGCTGAAGAACTTTGGAACCGCCTTGGTTACCAGGATAATATTATTGATGCTGCAGAAATCTTCCTTCTTTGGGTTATCGAATGCCATAACAAGTTCCACGATGACGAACTACCAACAGCAAAGGCTGGTGTAAATGTTATTTGGACAGATGATATGTCATTCTACAGAACAAGAAAGGTAAGAATCCTTAATGGTACTCATACTCTCATGACTCTCGCAGCTTATCAGGCAGGTCTTAATACTGTTGAAGAGTGTATTAAGAGTGATTTAATCTTCCCATTCATGAAAAAAGGTCTTTTTGAAGAAATTATTCCTTCAATGGATGGTGATAAAGCTCAGCTTGAGCAATATGCAGCAGATGTTCTTGAGAGATTTGCTAACCCATATATTGTTCACTTATTGATGTCTATTTCTTTAAATAGTGTATCAAAGTTTAAGACAAGAGATCTTCCATCACTCATTGGCTATTACAATAAGTTTGGTAAGCTTCCAAAGTATCTTGTATTCTCCCTTTCAGCTTTAATTAGCTTCTATCAAGGCACAGAGTTTGAAGGTGCAGCATTAAAGGGTAATAGAAATGGTGAAACATATCTCATCAATGATAACCCTGAATACCTTGCTAAATTTGCAGAACTTTATAGCTTCGAATATAAGTGCAACAATTGTAAGGGTGCTGCTATTGCAAAGAGTGTTCTCTCACAAGAAGCTTGGTGGGGCCAAGACCTTACAAAGATTCCTGGACTTGAAGAAGCAGTTAGCGAAAACCTTGCTAAGATTTTCAATGACGGCATGGAGGCTGCAATAAGGAGTCTTTAATGGAAGCAATTCTTAAAATTAATGAATTAGACAATGTCGCTGTTGCAATTTCACCTCTTTTCAAAGGTGATATCGTAACAGTTGGCGATACAACTTACACACTTCTTACTGATGTACCTGCGGGCCATAAAATGGCCCTCAAGGACATTAAAAAAGAAGAAAAAATAATTAAATATGGCTATCCAATTGGTGCTGCAAAAGAAGACATCAAAGCAGGAAGTCATGTTCATGCATTTAATATCCACACTCTTCTTTCAGAATCTGCTTCATACACATATGATGAAGAAAACGCAAAAGTATTCATCAAGGAAGCTGAAGAAAGAGCTATGAAATGGAATGGTAAAGTTCCAACGATTATGGCTTATGAAAGAAAGAATGGTGATATTGGTATTAGAAACTCACTTTGGATTGTTCCAACAGTAGGCTGTGTTAATAGAATTGGTCAAAAACTTGAAGCTTGGGCTAATGAAAACTTAAAGGTTGCTGATGGTGTACATGTATGGACACATCCATATGGTTGTTCACAAATGGGTGATGACCACGAGAACACAAGAAAGATTCTTGCTGATCTTGTAAAACATCCAAATGCTGGTGGTGTCCTTGTTCTTTCACTTGGTTGTGAAAACAACACTATTACAGCATTTAAAGAGCTATTAGGCCCAGTTGATGAAGAAAGAGTAAAGTTCCTCGTTTGCCAAGAGACAGAAGATGAACTATCTGCTGCTAAAGCACTTTTAACAGAGCTTGCAAAGGCAATGGAAAGTGATAAAAGAGTTGCTGTTCCAATGTCTCGCCTAAGAGTTGGATTTAAGTGTGGTGGATCAGATGGTTTTTCTGGAATCACAGCAAATCCTCTTGTTGGTAGATTCTGTGATGATCTTACAGCTATGGGTGGAACAGCTATTCTTACTGAGGTTCCTGAGATGTTTGGTGCAGAGCAGATGCTTATGAATCGTGCAGTTTCTAGAGAAGTATTTGAAGAGATTGTTGATCTCATTAATAACTTTAAGAACTACTTCACATCTCATAACCAAGTAGTATATGAGAACCCTTCCCCAGGTAACAAAGCTGGTGGTATTTCTACTCTTGAAGATAAGAGCCTTGGTTGTGTACAAAAAGGTGGTAGAGCTCCTGTTTCAGCAGTTGTAAAATATGCAGATAGAGTTACCTCTACTGGTCTTAACCTATTATCAGGTCCAGGTAACGATATCGTTTCTACAACAGCACAAAGTGCTGCAGGTGCTCATATGATTCTTTTCACAACAGGACGTGGTACACCACTTGGTTCTCCTGTTCCAACAGTAAAGGTTGCAACAAACTCTGATCTTGCAAAAAGAAAATCTAATTGGATTGACTTTAACGCAGGAAGAGCTCTCACAGAAGATGCTTCAGAGCTTTCAGCAGACTTCATTCAGTTCCTAGTCAAAGTTGCTTCTGGTGAAGTTCATACAAAAAATGAGATTAACGGATATAGTGAAATCTCAGTATTTAAAGATGGAGTAATTTTATGAAAAAGTTTATGGATGAGAATTTCATCTTACAAAATAAGACAGCACAAGAGCTGTTCCACGAGCATGCAGCAAAGATGCCTATCTTTGACTACCATTGTCACTTAATTCCTTCTCAGATTGCTGAGAACAAGCGCTTCACAACTATCACAGATGCTTGGCTCGGTGGTGACCACTATAAGTGGAGACAAATGAGAACAAACGGTGTACCAGAGCAACTTATTACAGGCGATGCAGATCCATATGATAAGTTTGTTGCATGGGCTGACACTATGGAAAACCTTCTTGGTAACCCACTCTATCACTGGACACATTTAGAGCTTCAGAGATACTTTGGCATTTATGATGTTCTTTGTAAGAAAAATGCAAAGAAGATTTATGATGAAGCTAACGATAAATTTGCAAATGATCCTGATTTATCAGTTTTCGGTATCATGAAGAAATTCAATGTTTATGCAGTTGGTACAACAGATGATCCTGCAGATGATCTTGCTCAGCACAAGATTATTAGAGATGAAACTGATTGTCCTGCAAAGGTAATTCCTTCATATCGTCCAGATAAGGCACTTCACATTGAGAAGCCAGACTTTGCAGAATACATTGCAAAGCTTGCAAACGTTGCAGACATGAAAATTGAAAGTGTTAGCGATGTTGTTACAGCTCTTCTTAAGAGACTTGATTTCTTCTGTGAAATGGGTTGTAAGGCAAGTGACCATGCACTTGTTCAGTGCCCACACACATTCTGGAGCGAAGATGCTGTTAATGCTGTATTCGTTAAGAAGATGGCTGGACAGACACTCACAGATGCTGAGGTTGATGCTTATATGACATTTGTTCTTGTTGCACTTGCAAAAGCATACAACAAGAAGGGTGTTGCAATGCAGCTCCACTTTGCATCAATTAGAGATAACAATGTTACAATGTTCAGAAAGCTTGGTGTTGATACAGGTTTTGATGCTTCTCACGATAAAGAACTTGCAGAAAGTGTTTCAGCATTTATGTCAAAGCTCTCTGAGACAGACGAAGTACCAAAGACTATCTTCTACAGCTTAAATCCAAAAGATTACTACTCTCTTGGTACACTTATGGGTTGTTATCAGGGTGGTGGTATCCCAGGTAAGATTCAGCTTGGTTCTGCTTGGTGGTTCTGTGATCACAAGGATGGTATGGAAGAGCAGATGAAGGTTCTTGGTAACCTCGGTATGCTCCCACGCTTTATCGGTATGCTTACAGACTCTCGTTCATTCCTCTCCTATTCAAGACATGAATATTTCAGAAGAATACTTTGTAATATTCTTGGTACTTGGGCAGAAGAAGGAGAAATTCCATCAGATATGGATATGCTTTCAAGAGTTGTTGAAAATATTTGTTTCAATAACGCTCAACACTATTTCGAGGGTTAATTATGGCAGGAAAGGAACTTGATGAAAAAAATATGATGAGCGGTGTAAGCCGTACTATTACTATTTTGGAAGTTCTCTCCAAAAAAGGAGAGCTGAATCTTGAGTCTTTAGCAAAAGAAACAGATCTTCCAAAAGCAACACTTCTTAGGTTCCTTTCCACACTCCAGCAACTTGGTTATGTATTTCGCGATGATGCGGATAGATATTCACTTACTTTAAGACTCTTTTCTGTTGGATCAAGAGCTCTTTCAAGAAATGATCTTATTTCAAAAGCAAGACCATATGCTAAAAAGCTCTGTTCTGACCTTGGGGAAACAGTCCACATGGGCATTCTTGAGGATAATAGCGCTGTATATATCCTAAAAGAAGAGTCCTCCTACACTCTAAGAATGTATTCTCGTGTTGGTAAGGTTATTCCTTTATACTGTACAGCCATTGGAAAGATTTTCCTCTCAGAAAAGAGTCCTAAAGAACTCGATGCATATCTAAAGGCAACTGTATTAAAACCATTTACTGTTCGAACTATTAAAACTAAAGAAGCTTTAATAGACCAACTCGAACTAACTAAAAAGAGAGGATGGGCAATTGATGATCAGGAGCATGAAGATAATATTATGTGTATTGCAGCTCCAATTAGAGATTATACAAGAAATGTTATTGCAGCCATCTCTGTCTCTTGGCCACTTTTTAGATTCAATAAAGATGAATTTGAAAAGGCTACAAAAGAAATTAAGTCTGTTGCAGATGAATTATCTGTCGTATTAGGCTACGAAGAAGAATAACAAAACATAAACTATTTCCATCTAAGATCATAGTTACCTTGACAGGTAACATTCTCACGTTTTACAATTATTTTAATTACAATTTAAAAGAAGGTGCTTATGAAAAAGTCATTAATTTTTTTAGCAGTGTTGAGTCTTCTGTTAGTAGGTTGTGCAACTAAACCTGTTTATATTACTCACTATATTGTAAATGGAGAAGAATATCTGGTTCAGAATGAGGGACAGTTTGCTAATCCTGGAACACCTAAAGAATATCTTACTGATAGACAAGAGTTTATTGGTTGGTCACTTGATGGACAACTTATTACAGATTGGAGAGTACAACCTCTTGGAGATGTAAACGTATATGCTGAAATCAAGAATGTAAATTACATTGATTTATATATTAATGGTAAGCCTTATAAAGCAATTAGCGAAACAGAATTAGCTAAAATGAAGGCTGCTCCAGCAATTCCAACATCAGAAGAAATTTCAAGCATGTTCAAAAAAGAAGAACTTGAAAACTTTAGTGAAGGATATTCATTTAAGGATAATACATTTATTGGTTGGACAGTCAACGGAACAAATGAGTTCTTTGAAGATTGGGATAAACCATTAACAAAGAGTATTAAACTTAATGCTATCTATAAGCCTATTGTTTTCTACTATGTTAACAATGTTCTTTGGAAGCAACAGTTTGTATCAGATTTTGGAAACCCTGGTACACCAGAAAATACAGACCTTTATAATGGATATGAATTTGCAGGTTGGGTAAACTACGATGATTATGGTCCATATGAGAACTGGAATGTAAAACCAGAAATCTTAAGATTTGATGCTTTACTCTCACTTACATCAACAGATAGTGCTATTCTAAATAGTTCTTCAATTGAACTTGATAGTAGAACAAGAGAATATTCAGTTCTTGGTCCTGTAACAATTTCTGATACATGTCAAATTGTTAATGGACAGATTAAGACAACTGGTGTTGGATATAAAGATATCTTAGCAGAAGCAAAGAAGCTATATCCAGCTACAGATAAAGTAATTGATATTATTGTTGATTATGAAACAAAAGAACTTGATGTTGATTATTCAGCACTCCAAAGTGGAGTTGTTTCAAAGCCATCAGCAAAGAGGTTTGTATATCAGACAGCTTCATATACAGGTCTTGCAATCGATATTAAGTAATTAATCAGATATTAAAACTTCCCCTTCCAAGCTAAAAGGAAGGGGATTATTTTATTTTACAAATTCAAGATTTTTCTTTTTGCACTCATCATATATCATTTTTGCAATCAGCTCTGCACCTTCAGGTCGTAAATGAGTATTATCATCTCTACCATCTGGATAGTTTGGATATATTCCAGGAGCAAAATTCATAAAGTATTTTAAAGACTTCTCTTCTCCAATGCTTGTTAGATACTCTCTTGTTCTTTCACTCATTTCGATAAAAGTAATACATTCTTGGTCGGCAACAGCTTTCATAGCTTGAGGGTAATCCTCATGAGTATTAATACAAACTCCATCAACAAATCGTCTTCTAGCAATAGATGAAATTAATATTACAGTTACACCTTTCTTTTTTAAATTATCAATGAACCATTTTAAGTTGAGCTTGTATGTAGTGTTTGAATATGTCCTTCTATATATCTCTTTTTTAGTTTCATTATGTCCAAATTGAATTATTACATAATCTCCACTTGAGCAGGCTTCAAAGCAATCAAAGAAAATACCTTCGTGAATTATCATCTCTGTTGATCGACCATTCTTAGCCATATTACATAGCTCAAAGGAGGGATTAAGATATTTACTAAAGCACTCACCCCACCCTGTTTCAGGTCTAGCACACTCTTCTTTGATAGCACAGGTTGAATCACCTAATAAAAAAAGTTTTGGCATTTATTTCCTCTAATTATTAAAAAACGGTACAGAAGAATCTGTACCGCTATATGTTTTAAAGTATAGATTATCTCTGTACTCTTCCGCTTCCATCACCCTTACAGAGAGCTTCAACTTCTGAAAGTCTTGAAAGGTTGAAGTCACCGTCAATTGAGTGCTTGAGACAAGAAGAAGCAACTGCGAAATTGATAGCATACTGCTCATCTTCATAGTGTGAGAGACCATAGATGATACCAGCAGCAAATGAGTCACCACCACCAACACGGTCAATGATATCTGTGATTTCATAGTGTCTTGAGAGGTAGAAACCTGTCTTACCAGAAAGAGCTGCTGACCAACCGTTTCTGTCAGCTGACTTACTTTCACGGAGAGTAATAGCAACAACTGAAACATTAGGGAACTGCTTCTTAACTTCTGCAGCGAGGTTCTCATATACTTTAGTATCGAGCTCACCACTTGTTACATCGCTATCAGCTTCGATACCGAGACACTTCTGGATATCTTCTTCGTTAGCAATGATAACATCTGCATACTTAACAAGCTCTCTCATTACTTCTGGAGCCTTCTTACCATAGTTCCAAAGCTTCTTTCTGTAGTTGAGGTCGATAGAAACTGTTGCACCTGCAGCCTTAGCAGCCTTCATTGCAGCAAGAGCACAATCTGCAGCACCCTGGCTGATAGCTGGTGTAATACCTGTTGTGTGGAACCATGTTGCACCATCGAGGATAGCAGCGAAATCAAAATCTTCAGGCTTTGCATTAGCAATTGCACTGTCTGCTCTATCGTATACAACAAGTGAAGGTCTCTGGTTAGCACCAGTCTCAAGATAGTAAATACCAAGTCTTGAACCCTTAACGCTCTTAATATCTGATGTGTCAACGCCATACTTCATGAGCTCACGAACACAAGCTTCACCAACTGCATTTTCAGGTACAGCTGTAACGAATTTTGCCTTCTCACCAAAGATTGAGAGAGAAACAGAAACGTTAGCTTCACCACCGCCAAATGTTGCTTCTAAGCTAGGTGTCTGGAATAATCTTGTTCTTTCTGGGCTCTTAAGGCGAAGCATGACTTCACCGAAAGTTACATATTTATTTGCCATAAAATCCTCCGATTTTCTTTTTGATAATTCTATTGTAAGGGATAAGTTAACATCCGTCAATAATTTTTTTGAAACATTGTTCCATTTTTTAAAAACCTGTGTTATTATACTATTATAGATTATAAAAGGAGTCAAAACCATGAACAAAGACGAATTATTTTCATTCTTCCATAACATCGGTCTTGTACCAGTTGTAAAGATCGACGATGCAGAAAAAGCAGTACCTCTCGCAAAGGCTATGATCGAAGGTGGCATTCCATGTGCAGAAGTAACATTCAGAACAGCTGCAGCTGAAGAAGCTATCAGAAAGATGAGCGAAGCTTTCCCTGAAATGATGATTGGTGCTGGTACAGTTATTAATCCTGAACTTGCTGAGAAAGCAGTTAATGCAGGTGCTAAATTTATCGTTTCTCCAGGATTAAATCCTGCAACAGTAGAATGGTGTCTCGAAAGAAATATTCCAGTTGTTCCTGGTGTATGCACACCTTCTGATATCGAAAAAGGTCTCAGCTATGGCCTCAATGTTCTCAAGTTCTTCCCAGCTGAAGCAAGTGGTGGTGTTAACATGCTCAAGAACCTCGCTGGTCCATTCCCACAGGTTAAGTTTATGACAACAGGTGGTATTAGCACATCAAATCTTGGTGAGTATGCAAAGGCTGCAAACGTACTTGCAATCGGTGGTAGCTGGATGGTTAAGGCTGATTTAATTGACAACGACAATTGGGCTGAAATCACAAGACTTTGTAAAGAAGCTACATGTGCTCTTCAGGGTTTTGAATTTGCACACCTTGGAATCAACAA
>JAQYFM010000256.1 GCA_028723145.1 Spirochaetales bacterium
TGGATTACGATAGTGCGAGCTTCAGAGTTAGATTTGCAGAATCCTGCTTTAACAAATAGAGCTAAAATTCCAAGCCCATTAGTAAGTTCATCCTTAGCAACCTCTACAGTTGGCATACCTTCTTTAGAAGCAGAAGCACCAGCAAAGAGTGCTTTAGCTGCTTGCTGAGCCTTGATAGCTTCCTCTTCACCATGAACAATCTTAGTTTGTTCAAAAGCAAGACGCTCTTTAGCTTCATTTATGTTTCTACTTGGATCTGCATAAGTTGCAATTTCATCAAGAGGCATAAATGTAAAAATCTTCATGAATCTAATAACGTCTTGGTCTGGAACATTTCTCCAATACTGATAGAAGTCATAAACAGAGGTTAAGTTTTTATCAAGGAAGATTGCACCCTTCTCACTCTTACCCATCTTCTTACCATCAGCTCTCATGATGAGGTTAAAAGTTAAGCCATAGCACTGAGGACCTTGCATATCATGAATTAAATCAATACCTGCAACAATGTTACCCCACTGGTCAGCACCTCCAATTTGTAATCTACATCCAGTCTTTTTATTAAGCATGTAGAAGTCATAGCTCTGGAGGAGCTGGTAGTTAAATTCAATGAAGCTCAAACCTCTCTCTAAGCGTTGCTTAACACCTTCAAATGTAAGCATTCTATTTACAGAGAAATGGCATCCAATTTCACGAAGGAATTTGATGTAGTTAAGGTCAACAAGCCAATCAGCATTGTTCATTTGGATTGCTTTACCATAACCTGGCTTTGGATTTTCTGAAAAGTCAACAATCTTAGAAAGTTGCTGTCCAATTGCCCTTGCATTACTTGCAATTGTTTCTTCAGACAAAATCTTTCTCATCTCTGTCTTTCCAGAAGGGTCCCCAATTAAACCTGTACCACCACCAACTAAAGCAATTGGATTATGACCTGCTTCCTGGAGGTGGTGCATAGCAAAGAATGGTACTACGTGACCAATATGAACAGATGGGCCTGTTGGATCTACACCAACATAGAATGTAACTGCCTCTTTATCCATTAAAGCAGAAAGACCTTCCATGTCAGTGCAGTCTTTTATAAACTCACGATCAATTAAAGTTTGTAATGCTTTATTCACTTTATACTCTCTTGTAGTTCTTCATAGCATTCTTGATGAATGGAACGATCTGATCTACAGCAACTCTCTCCTGCTGCATGGAATCACGGAAACGTACTGTAACTGTATGGTCTTCAAGTGTCTGATAGTCAACAGTAATACAATAAGGTGTTCCAATTTCATCCATTCTTCTATATCTTCTACCAACAGCACCTGACTGATCATAGAATGTAACGAAGTCTTCTCTGAGAGAGTGCTCAAGCTTAGAAGCATACTCTGCAATACCATCCTTCTTAACAAGAGGAAGAACAGCAACCTTAACAGGAGCAATCTGAGGATGGAAGTGTAATACTGTTCTTGTATCACCTTCTGGAGTTGCTTCTTCATCGTAAGCATCAGAAAGAGCCATGAGTACGTTACGTGTTAAGCCTGCACTTGTCTCAACAACATATGGGATATATCTTTCGTTAGTTTCAGGATCAAGATATGTTAAATCCTTACCACTGAACTTCTCATGCTGAGTTAAGTCATAGTTAGTTCTTGAGTGTACACCCTCAAGCTCCTGCCATCCCATTGGGAATAAGAACTGGATATCATATGCATCCTTTGCATAGAAAGCAAGTTCATCTGGTCCATGCTGATGCCATCTAAGGTGTTCTGGATGGATACCCATCTTCTTGTAGAAGTTCATTCTCTGCTCTCTCCAGTATGGGAACCATTCATCCTCTGTACCTGGCTTACAGAAGAACTGCATTTCCATCTGCTCGAATTCACATGAGCGGAAAATAAAGTTCTTTGTAGTAATTTCATTTCTAAAAGATTTACCAACCTGAGCAATACCAAATGGAATCTTTACACGTGAAGACTGTAATACGTTTTTGAAATCAACATAGATACCTTGTGCTGTTTCAGGGCGAAGATATACTACACTTGCACTATCTTTGTTTGCACCAATGTGTGTTTCAAACATTAAGTTGAAGTTTCTTGGCTCAGTAAAGCTATCTTTGTTACCACAAACAGGGCATGGAGCGTTAAGGTCAATTTGATCTGCACGGAAACGAGACTTACAAACTTTACAGTCAACCATTGGGTCTGAGAAGTTTGATACGTGACCACTAGCTTCCCATACACGTGGATGCATTAAAATTGATGCATCAAGACCAACAATATTGTCGTGCATCTGTGTCATTTCTTTCCACCAGAAATCTCTAATATTGTTCTTTAAATCAACACCAAGAGGACCGTAGTCATAGGCACCATTGAGGCCACCATAAATCTCTGATGACTGGAAGATAAATCCTCTTCTTCTACAAAGAGAAATAATTTTATCCATTGTTACAACTTGTTTTTCTTCTGACATTTTAATCCTCCTATTTTAAAATAAAGCAAGACTTCTCTTAATTCTTCTCTCTGTCTCTTCTAAGCCTAAGAGTGAGATTGAATCATGGAGAGGAAGTGATACAGCTGAAGCTGTAATAGCAACACGAATAGGCTGGAATACTCCATTTATCTTAATACCCATTTCTTCTGCAAGTGCCTTGATATCACTTTCTGTTTCAGCAAATGGCTTACCAGCTTTTTCATTATCTAAGACTATTTGAGCACCTCTTGTGAAAGCTTCTTTACACTGCTCTTCAGTCATACCTTTACCAATGTATGCACATTTATCAAGATTTGGCTCGTCAGTGAACAAGAATTTTGAAAGAGGAACTACATCAGATAGAACCTTCATTCTCTCTTTTACACTTGGAGCAAGTTTATAGAGAAGAGCTTTTTCACTTTCACTTACTTCACTTGAAATAAATCCTGCATTCTGGAGATATGGTGTGATTAACTTAACTATCTCATCATCACTCTTCATTCTGATGTATTGACCATTAAACCAATCAAGTTTTTTATAGTCAAAAGTACCACTTGATACATGGATATTTTCAAGCTTAAAGCACTTTTCAAGTTCTTCTTTTGTAAAGAACTCAGTTTGACCATCTAATGACCAACCAACCAAAGTGACATAGTTTAAGATTGCTTCTGGAAGATAGCCTTTTAATCTAAAGTCTCTTACTGCAGTGTCTCCATGTCTTTTTGAAAGCTTTTGTCCATCTTTACCCTTAACCATAGGAAGGTGACAGTAAACTGGTGGCTCCCAACCAAATGCTTCATAAAGAAGGATATGAAGAGGGCCAGATGGAATCCACTCCTGTGCTCTCATAATGTGAGTAATACCCATAAGGTGGTCATCGATAACATTAGCTAAGTGGTATGTTGGATAACCATCACTCTTTAATAAAATTGGATCAGGAGAAACATCACAGTTTCTTCTTGTGATATCACCCATTAAGACATCATGGAAAGTAGTTTTACCAGTTGTTGGAACTTTAAGTCTGATAACAGGCTTAATACCCTGCTTCTCAAGCTCTTCTCTTTCTTCTTTTGTTAAATTAGCACAGTGTCGATCGTAACCTTGATATTCACTCTTTGAAGCTATTTGCTCTTGACGAACCTTTTCAAGTCTTTCAGGAGAACAATAGCAATAATATGCTCTACCATCTTCTACTAGCTTTTTAGCGTATTCCTGGTAAAGAGCTAGTCTTTCAGACTGAATATAAGGACCATAAGGGCCACCTACAACAGGGCCTTCATCCCACTTAATTCCTAACCATGAGAGAGTATCATAAAGATCCTGAAGTGATTCCTCAGTATATCTCTCCCTATCGGTATCCTCAACACGAAGAATGAATTTTCCACCCATGGAACGTGCGAAGAAATAGTTATAGAGTGCAGTGCGCACTCCTCCGATGTGCTGTAACCCAGTTGGCGACGGGGCATAGCGAACTCGAACTTCCATCGAAAAGCTCCTTAAATATAAAATATGTTAAACAATATTATTATCTTTAATAAAAAGATACAACCTTAGGATAGAAAATCCACTGTAGCTCTTACAGCTTTTTCTTCTGCACTTTTATCAATATCGTAATATACAAAGTGGGTTGCATCCTTTAAGTGCACTATTGTGCAATCAAGACTGCTATGATTTGAAATAAAATCATCACAGCCTTGAGGATTAGTAACACTATCCTTTAAACACTCTAAAATTAATATCTTAGATTTTAAGTTATTAATTTTTAAAGCTTGTGTTTTTAAATTATCTAAATCTAAAAGCCTCTTTGTATATAAGTGCGACCAATACTCACGCCCTAATAATTCATCATCACAAGGTGCATTTTCATAGTACATCTTATATCTTGAATCTGCTTTCCATTCAATTTTTATATCTTTCTTAAACATTGAGATTAGTCTAAGTTGAAAAGACTTTAACTGAGGCATTGAGAATGCTGGAGCTGCAAGAACAATCTTTTCAATATTATATTTTTGGGCAGCAATGAGTGCTAACAGTGTGCCCATAGAATGGGCAACAATATCTACTTTATTGTATCTATCAGTTAAGTAATTTAAGGCGTTATCAATGACTTTTAACCAATCATTTTTATTTGATTGCATAAAATCTTTACCACTAGTTCCCATACCAGGGAGACGAGGACAATAAACATCAAAGCCCGCTAAGGCTAAATCCTTAGCAGGTCTTACTAATTCACCTGGGTACCCTGCATAACCATGGATAAGTAGTACAGCTTTAGTATTACCATTTAATATTTTAAAAGGCCTCGCTGCACTAATTATTTTATTTTCATCTCTATATACACCTTCATACCAACTTTCAGGTACGCTATAATTCATCACCAAACCTCCTGGAACAGATTTAATAAATCGATACGGCTTCTAACTTCTGTTTTTGAAAAAATATTAGCAATATGGTTATTTACTGTATTAACGCTAATATTCAACTCACTAGCAATTTCTTTTGCAGTTAATCCTTTCTTTATTTCAAGGATTATTTCAGCTTCTCGATCTGTAATATGAAATCTTTCAAAGAATTCTTCGAGTGTTGGTTTTTCTGGCTCCTTATTTGCCTCTGTAAAGTGCTTTCTTAAAGCTAAAAATAAAAATACTAAAACAATTATTCCAAAGCATAGATATATAATAGCCGATAATAAATCTCTAACTACCTTAAAGAAAATTCCAAAAATAGCAATTGGAATTAAAATTAGTCCTGCAATTATTATTACTTTAGATACCAATCTAACATCTTTATTTTCAATACCTTTTAAGTTCTTAATTAGAACAACAAGACAAAATAGTAGAACAAATCCACCAAGGATATATTCAATCGCATCAAAAACCATATTATTTGGTTTTACAATTGAGAAAATGCCTACAACAAAATAAATTAATGAAGATGAAATAAATATTGTTTTATATGGATTTCTCCATGGATGGGCTATTATCCAAGTAGTAAAATAAGCAATAAAAGTTAATATAAAAGCACCATCTGCAATAAATAATGATTTCCAAATTGTCATTAATACGAAGCTAGTTAATCCAGAAAAAGAAATATCAGACCAAGATACTAACATCTGCATTCCTGTACAACCAAGTAAACTAGCTAAGAACACAAGAAATATATTAGTCCAAGGAAATTTTCTAAACCAGCTATATACAATTGCTAAAGCAAGGTCCATACCTACTATTGCAAATGCAATAATATTTAATAATAAATGGATGGATGCTACAGTCATTATTTCACCTTAAAATCGAATTTAAATTCAATTTAACATGAAATAGTTTTTTAAACAATTATTAAAAAAGTGTCGAAGATTTTTCCCCGACACTCCATAAACTATCTTAATTACTTTTGATTAAAATTGATATGCAACACCAACAACTGGGGCAACACTCATTCTAAAACCTGAAATAGTTGAACTATTAACATTTGAAATACTACCAACCTTTGAAGTAGTTTTTCTTTCTTCGAATAGAGGAATGCCAATATTTAAACCACCTCTTAATGCAAAATTCTTTGATACACTATATTCAACTAAAAGGTCTGATTCAAATTTAAATTGTGAAATAGAATAAGAATAGCTAGCAGAAGCTAGTGAACTAGAAGTAATTGTTTTTGTTCCAAATGAATAATTAATACCAAATGTACTTACAAAAGATAAGTTTTTTTGAATTGGAACTAAACATGAAGCTTTAATTGCAAAATAGAAACTAGTTGGAAGATTATCTGAATTAATTTCAACAGATCCACCTTTTTCATTTACAGGAATTAATAAACCAAAAGAGCCAACAACACCTAAATCATTTTTTATTTCTTGCCTATAGCTAATACCAATAGGTATATCGATTGCTGAGTAATCAACAGATTCAGATGAGCTTCCATTGGTAGTACTTTTTATTGAACCAAAAGCGAACATTGCACCAGTATCAAAGCTAACACTATTAGCAAAAGCAGATACACTAACAACGAGGATAAGTAAAGCTACCAATAAACTTTTTTTCATATTATTCTCCTTAAAATTTAAGCTGCAAAATTTTAAGTTCTGCAGCCTATTAGTTTTATTTAAATATCTTTGTATTATGAGACATATCAGCTTGACCACAAATTTCAGTAATCTTTTGATTTAAATCTGGCATGTTAGTTGCTTTAAAGCCACTAGCTTGATATGCAATTTTATTATAGTCTCTTGCATTTAAGTCTGCTTGAGCATGACGTGGGAATAATTGCATATGTAAGTTTAACCCCTTAGTCATCAAGAAGTCTGCACTCATTTCATAACCAGGAATCTTAGTCTGGATTGCACTTACCATTGCATCTGAGTTAATGATAAATGAATTAGGCTTTCCTAAGTGTAGATAAACCCAGAGATGGAAGGATGGATTAAAATAACATAGTCCAATTCTCTTTGATTCACACTCAACTTCTGCTTCCTTAACTTCACTAATTGTAGTGTTCACATCATCAAAGCCAAAGAGAGCATAAGCATTATCAAATCTATTTTTAAACTTAGCTTTAGATGTAAATGCAATGTGCTCATGAAGAGTTTTTGCACCACTGTACATTACTGTAAGGTTTGCAAATCTACAATCCTTTCTCATCTGACTAAAGAAGATTGCTTCTGCTTCAGTAGCAGTAACAAGTAGCAATGTTCCCATTGAAGGAGTTGATTTTCTTTTTCTTGTTGCCATTACTTAACCTCCTTTTCATCATCTACAAAGTAGAATTCACTTGTAATAGGAAGAGCACCGAATGCACCCTGTAAATACTTTTCTCTTGTTAATGCTTTACCTCTTGATACCTTGAAGTCTGCAAGGGAGAAGTAAGTAGTACTTGATTCATGATCCTTTTGAGCAAACCAAATACCATCACGTCTTAATAAACCTTCCTTTAATAAGGATGGGTTACAGTCAACAACAAGCATTTGGCTTTCTTTGTTACAACTTTCAAAAATCTCAACAAGATGACATAAAACATCTGGATGTAAAAGCATACCAAAGTCATCAATTACAAGAGTTTTATGACTTGTGAAGCATTCGAAGAATGCAACAGCAAGAAGAGTTAATCTTCTTAATGAAAGGCTCTCTAATGAAAAGAGGTTTGAATAACCATCGGCCTTCTTATCGTTGATGTAAACGTGAGTAAATACTACTTTACCATCATCTCTAACACCTACTCTTCTAATATCTGTAATATCGACAGCCCAGAAGAAGTTAGTAAGCTGTTCTCTCCAAGCTGGATGTGCATTGAGCATACGCGCAATGTAACTTTCAGTTGCAGCACTAACACCCATTGGAAGAATATGTAGACTATCTGTAAACCATGAATAAAGCTGTGAGCAGGTTTCACCACCCTTTCTAGCTGCCCAACCTAAGAAGGAAGCGGAATCAGGGATTCTAGCAGCAAGACGCTTTTTCTCACCTCTATACATCTTACCATAGCGATAAGCATAAGTATTATCACTCTCATCATACTTTCTTTCAAACATCAACTTTTTAGATGTGTTATAAATGTGATAAAGAGTCTCTTCAAAGATTCTATCCTTGCTAGCTGCAAGTGTATAACGAGCTATGACAGTAGGATTTTCATCACTGCCATCACCCTTTTCAAGTAAAACATCGATAGAGATAGTAGCAGGAGTTGTCTTTTCAATGCCGTATGCAAATACAGTTCCAGTTAGTGCAGAAGCAAGAGGGTTTTCATTATCCTCACTTGCAGTTACAACACGGTTTAAAACTTCAAGTGCTCTAACAAATGAACTCTTACCAGCACCGTTTGGTCCAATAATAGCACTTGTTTTAATAGCCTTAAGCTTATCGTTAATCTCAACGACCTTGCTTGGGCTTAGACGATTATCCTTAAGAGCCTCGAAGCTAATCGTCTGAGGGGACTTCACGGACTTGAAGTTCGCAATAGTCATGTTCAGTAGCATACCTTTTTCTCCTTATATTGATTTAATAAAATTATTCATTTTCTGATAGACTCTTGGATTTGATGCAAGTGTTTCAGCTAAGAGTTTTGGAAGCTCAAACTTGCCATGGTTATCACTTGCAATGAAATCAACAAGGCCTCTTGTAAGATATTCATTTGCTTTTGAAGTTCTTGATGAAGAAGCATTAATTTGAACTAATACTCCAAGTTCTTCTTTCATTACCCTGAATGTCTCACTTTCTGGATTTAACCAATTATATCGCTCAATGTGAGCAATAATAATTTCATATCCCTTATCCTTAATTTTTCTTAAAGAATCTAAATAGCACTTTGGAGCAAAATCAACATTTGTTTCGCAAAGCACATAGCGAGAAAAATGCGGATAAAACTTTTGAGGAATTTCACCCTCTGTAATGTAAAGTTCACACCCTAAATAGGTATTAATACCTTCCTTTTTTGCTTTTTCACTTGCCCACTCAAAGGTTGGCTCTATCTTATCCATCTTTGTATCTACATATGGATCATTGATATGAGGTGAAAAACAAAGGTTTTCAATCCCTGCTTCCCTATAAGTTTTCATCATCTTAGAAAAGCTGAATTTTGATAACTTTGAATCATCGACTTTTGGAAGTAGATGGCTATGAATATCAATTAAACTCATGCTAAAAATTGTATTTTATTGAATTTTAAGTTTCAAGGAAAAAGATTTAATGGCTATTTTAATACTTTTATGGGCCTATTTTGTTCTTTATTAGCTAAAAAATGAGGGTAAATTGTTGCAATCTACCCTCTTTTTTTGTTTAATTTAATATTTCTAGGACATTTTTTATTTAAAAAGTCCCATTTTTACCTAATTAATTTTAGGTTATTCTGTTATCAAGTTAGGAAACTTACCCTTTCCACCACCAGTAATAGCAATAAAAGGAAAGTCATCATTACTTTGATGGTCATTTAACCAAATAATGATTTCTTCTTTATAACTAGAGTTTTCAAGGGCCTCCGCAAAACCATCAAGAACCATAACTTCAAAAGAAGCAGAGGAAATAAATCTCTTAATCTGCTCAAAGCCCCTTTTTGCGTCTTGTTTTGAAAACATCTTTGTTAATACCCCATCGAGTACTAACTCGCTTGGACCGAACTTTAATAACACTGCCTTTCTTCCATTAATAAAGGCTTTAACATCACCATCATAAAAAACTATTTTTTTCATAATTAATTTCCCATGATTACTTGGAAAATATTAGTTGAATTATCTTGGAAATTATGAGTTACTTCCCCTGATAACTGTTTTAATGCCTCATCATTTCTTTGCTTAATGATTAAGAGATTTGATAAAAGCTTTTCAACATCTGAATTAGAGTACTTCAAACTCATCTCATTCAATAACTCAATTGCTCCATCGATATCACCTACAGCTGCAGTTAATAAAGCAGCATTGTAACCACTTGGAATATGGCCTGTTGCATTATATTCTCTCAAGAAGAGTTCAGCAGCTCGTGATGTATAACCATCCTCAGCAGCTTTATACGCAACCTTTAATTCTTCAACCTTTGGCTTATTTGCCATTAAAGAAACATTCTTTCTAGCTTTTGTAGGAACTAATTGCTTTGTTATATACCCTTGGTAGGAATCAATCATTGTTTGAATCATTGAATATGGATCTGGTGCTAAGAATCCATATTTATCAACTTCATAACTTCTTGAATCACTTGAGTTAAAATTCTTAACAGCAACTACATTTTGGGTCTTTGCATCGATAATTGTATATGAAAAACCTAAATCTACATTCTGATATAGGTAATACACAGTTTTAGTAACCTTTGTAGGATTACCTTGAGCATCCTTTTTATTGTAGTCAGTTTCAACAATTTTCTTAGACTGTATGAATTCATTAATTGAGAGACTTGTAATCTTTGGAATAATTACAGCATCAATATTATTATTTTTAAGTGCATCAACAGTCGATACCCCAACTACAGATGAGTTTAACATAACATCTGTTTTTTCAGGAGGTGTTACATTAAAGAATCCTGATTTCTCAAGTGTTGCTACAAGCTTTTTAGTTGCATAATTGGCACTTTTTTCAGAGATAGAAGTATCATAGCTTGAGGTAATATAAGTATCCCAGAATGCATCAACATCAATAGCTCTAACAAAGAATGGAGGTTTTGTCATTCCCTTAAATGGAACTGTAGATGCAACTGCAACATTTCGATATGATCCCATGTTTATTTCAGATGGTTGGTTATAAACGATAGATACACTTGTCTCACATGATACTAATAGTAAAACAAGTGCTATAAGTACTGTAAAAAATAAAGATTTTTTAGTTTTCAACTGTTTACTCCTATTTGTATGTATTCAGAAGCTTTTTGAAGAGCTTGAATTAAATTATATGGCTGCATCATGTTTTTTCCAGCTCTTTCTAGCATTGCACCACGATCAACACCTACTACTAAAAATGGTAATCCCCAAGTAACAGTAACAGTGTGTTCGAAATCAAAGGACATTGCAGCAATATGAGCTTGGTCATGAAATAGAGTAATTACTGCACGATACAAACCTTTCTTTGCTCTATGCATTAAATGGTCACCACTTACAGGTCCTATAATATTAATACCTATATTATTGGCAGCTTCAATTGCTGGGATTAATATATCCCGTTCCTCTTCATCGTAGAAAAGGCTATCTGCATGGTGTGGATTAACAGAAGCAATTGCCAAAGGTTTTTCAGTATCAAAGATGTTTTCATTAACGGTTAGAGAATCAACACGAATGATTGTATCTAAGATTTTTTCAAAGGTAATATCCTCTAATGCTTTTCTTAGTGGAACATGGTGTGTATGAGAAAAGATTTTAACACCAGAGGAATCAAGCATATTAATTCCACGGCCAGATGAACAGAATTCAGGAATCATAGTTTGATACCTACTTTCTTTTATGCCTGCCATTGAAATAGCTCTAGCATCTAATGGTACTGTGACTAAAGCGTTGGCAAAGGAATTTTGTATTAGCTCAACTGCTTTTGCAGTACATGCATAAGTAGCTCTACCTGTGTTTTCACTTATCTTCCCATATTCAAACACATCCATATCAATTGTTGGAAGGTTATAAAATATGTGATTCTCCCCTTCGATTTGTCTCTGCTTTAAATCCTCATCAGTTTCTACATATGCAGAAAAAGGAAGTGGAAGTAATAAATCCCGAGAAACTTTTTTAAATAAATCTAAATCCCCAATGACAATAACACCACCATAACGTCGATGGTTTTCACTTTGAAGTGCTTTAATTATCATTTCAGGACTTACACCACTAGCTTCACCCATTGGAAGTGCAATATATCTTGTCATGGTGATATACTACCTTTTTTTACACCTATATTCAAATAAAATTACTTTTTTGCTTGACGAATTTATGTACTACACCTTAACTATATTATAAGTTGAATTTTGGAGGGTTAATATTATGAGAAGACCATATGATGAAGATGAAGACCTCGATCTCGAGGAAGAAAGATATTTTTCAGATGATTATGATGAAGAAGATGAAACCTACGATGATAAAGAGTATGGTGATGACTTTGTTTCATGGGACGAAGATGGCGAAGAGGATTTTGATGACGAAGATGAGGATGACTTCTCTGATGGATTTTTATTCGATGAAGACGATGATGATCCTCAATATGAAGATGAAGATGATGAAAAATTTGATTTTGAATAATTAAATATTTCAATACTATAAATATTAGTCACCAAAGATTGAAATCTTGGTGGCTTTTTTTGTTTTAAAACCTAAATAATTTCATATAGTTTTTAATCGAAAAGCAAATTAAGTAAAAAAATCAAAATTACTTCTATTATTCATAGAAGGTGCTTCTACATTCTAAAGGAGGCTATATGGCTCGAGAAGCCGATAGAATATGTAAGGAGTATTTTGACCAAAATGACAGGTTTAGTGATTTAGTTAACTTTACT
>JAQYFM010000257.1 GCA_028723145.1 Spirochaetales bacterium
TATTTAACTGTACAACAGTTCCGGTTACGATCTGACCGTCTTCAATGCCAGCAAGTGACTTTAGATACTGCTCTTGCAGTAATGACTGCATGTCAGTCATCTGAGTTTCATCTTCCACTTCTTTTGCTCCTATAAAATTACATTAGTTATGTTAAGTTATTTATCCATAACAGAAACAACTTTCTCACAAACTTCCTCAATGGTCAAGTAAGATGTATCAATATAAATAGCATCTTTTGAAATTTTTAATGCTCCAACTTCCTTATTTCGATCATTTTCATCTCTTTGAATAATATCTCTAAGAACTTCTTCATATGTTTGACCTTCTGGATGTTGGTTAATTCTTCTTTTTGCTCTTATTTCTGGAGATGCGTCAAAGTAGAATTTGTACTCAGCATTTGGAAAAATTACAGTAGTTGTATCTCTTCCTTCTGTTACAATATTCATATTTGATGCAACACTTCTAACCAAAGAAGTAATAATCTCTCTTACTCTTGGATCGGAAGAAACATAAGAGGCATTGAGATCAACATCAGGACCATGCAAAAGATTCTCTACATTCTTTCCATCAATACAAATATCTCCATTTACAACAGTGATGTTTGTTTCTTTTGCAGTCTTTAATACACTTTCTTTATCCCTTGGATCTAAACCCTTTTGAATATGGTTATATGTTACAGCGCGATAAAAAGATCCAGTATTGAGAAAATAAAATCCTAGACGCTTTGCAATAAGCTTTGCAATTGTGCTTTTACCACATCCTGCAGGTCCATCAATTGCTATTACCATTTCTTTTCTCCCTTAACGCTTTCTTTTCAGCTTTTTCTCTTTTAAGTGCTGCACCAAACTTCTTTCTTTCAACTAAAGTTGTTTTACCTGCAAGAAGTCCATCAATTTCTTTTTTAGTTAAATTGCGATACTCACCAGGTTGCATGTTACCAAGCAAAATACAACCAATTCTAACTCGAGTTAAACCTTTTACCTCATAGCCAAGGAATGAGAATATTTTTCTAATTTCTCTATTTTTACCTTCAATTAAGGTTACCTTGATATAATCCTTTCTACGAGGAACAAATTCATATGATTTAATTCTATATGGCTTATCCATATCGATATAAAGCCCCTTTAAAGCTCTATTTAAATCATCAACGGTGCACATTCTATCTAAGTGAACTAAATACTCTTTTTCTATTTCCTGCGATGGATGCATAATTTTATTTGCAAAATCACCATCATTTGTAAAGAGAATAAGGCCATTGGAATCGCGGTCTAGACGTCCTACATTGAAAAGAAGATTTTGATCTCTAATACCAATTAACTCTCTTGCATACTTTGTTTCATTAGGATCGAAGTTCGTACATACATATCCCTTTGGTTTGTTAAGTGCAATATAATATGATTTATCGACTACCTCTACTGTTTCTGTATCAACTTGGACGATGTCATTTTCATTAACCTTTACACCCATTTCCCTAATTGTTTTATTATTTACCATGACACGACCATCAGCGATAAGCTGTTCACAGTATCTTCTGCTTCCGCAACCGCACTTTGCTAAATAAGCTTGTAGTCTAATAGGATATTCTATGATCATTTCTCTTCTCCTTCACCTTTATCAAATCGCATTTTATCAATATCTGAGAGCTTAGGCAAATCACTTATTGATTGTAAGCCAAATTCAAATAAGAATTTACGGCTAGTACCATATAAGCAAGGATGGCCCTGTACATCCTTTCTTCCAACTATTTTTATGTATTCTCTATCTCTTAAAAGCCTTACGATTGTATCAGAGGTAACACCTCTTATATTATCTATTTCTTTTCTAGTTATTGGCTGAGAATAAGCAACAATTGATAGAGTTTCGAGTGCTGCACGAGAGAGCCTTTTATCAACCTTTTTACCATAGGTTTGTCTTAGATCATCATAAAGCTCACTAAGAGGCGAAAAACAAAATGTTTCATCCTCATTTGTTTTTAGATAAATTCCATGGCCTTCTTTTTCATAAGCCTTCTTTAACTCATTTATTGCTTTCTCACATTCTTTTTCACTGATGTTGCTCATTGCAGCTAGTTTTTCGATAGTCAGTGCTTCATTTTCAATAAATAAAATAGTTTCAATTAACTTTGCATTATGAGATAGCACTCTAATCCTCCTCATCTAAGAGATTTTCTTCATCTCCGATGTACTCTAAATCCTCTTCCTCTTTATTAGTTTCATATTGAATTTCTTCAGCTTCAATGATTGCTTTTGCATCTTTTGTTATTACAGAGAAATCATCTGCATCAGCTAAATCATGTTCTACAATTTCATCATATGATCTATCAACATCATCTGCATCACGCTCATCAAAGTCTAATGGACGCTTAGTAATATATATTTCCCCAAATTCTTCATCTTGCCTTATTAATATCATTGAGAACTTACATGATTCTAGTATAGCCATAAAAGAACAAATGATGTGAAGAGGGTTTGTAAAATCCTTTATTAAATCAGAAAGTTTAATTTCATTACTTTTTTCTAGAAGCTCACCCATAAGAGCTATTTTTTCTTTTACAGTTACTTCTTCATAAACGTTAAATAACTTATTAGGTGCAATTTGCTTTACTAACTTTGAATAAGTTTCTAAAAGAGTCTGTAGAGTAACGTCCTTAAATAAATCTTTATCTTCAAAAGGAAGCGCAAATAAGTTTTCTCTTCGTGGAATGTAAAAACTATCACTAGTTGTTACACCCATAAGTAAATCTGTATATTTTTTGAACTTTTGGTAATCTAATAACCTATCAACAAGCTCCCTTCTTGGGTCCTCATATTCTTCATCAAATTCAACCTCTACAGGTAGGAGCATCCTTGATTTTATATAAAGTAAATCTGCAGCCATTTTATAAAAGTCTGCAAGATTACGAAGTGTCGTTTTATGAGTATTAATATACTCAATAAATTGCTCAGTTATTTCACAAATAGGAATGTTATATATGTTAATTTCGGCTTTCTGAATTTGGTATAAAAGTAAATCAAGCGGGCCTTCAAACTCTTCTGTTTTGAAGACCTGCTTTACCTCACCAAAATTCTCCTGGCTTTCAGTTATCATTACTCTTCTTTTGTCTCTGTAGCAGTTTCTTCTTCTTTACTAAACATAATCTTTCTTAGCTTAGCAACAAGTTCTTCTGTTATTTGAGGATTATTAGTAAAGTAATCAAGAGTTTTATCTCTACCTTGACCAATCTTTTCACCATTATAACTGAACCATGAACCAGACTTTTCAACTAACTCATACTTTAAAGCTGCATCAAGCATAGAACCTACATAAGAAATACCCTTACCAAATAAGATATCAATTTCACACTTCTTAAATGGTGGAGCAACCTTATTTTTAACAATCTTTACTCTAACTCTATTACCAACGATATCATCTTGGTTTTTACCAATTGACTCAATCTTTCTAACATCCATTCTAACAGATGCATAGAACTTTAGTGCATTACCACCTGTTGTAGTTTCAGGGTTTCCAAACATAACACCAATTTTCATTCTAAGCTGGTTGATGAAAATAATGGTTGCATTACTTTTTGCTAAAATACCAGTTAGTTTTCTGAGAGCTTGGCTCATCAAACGAGCTTGAACACCCATGTGTGAGTCTCCCATATCACCTTCAATTTCAGCCTGAGGAGTAAGCGCAGCTACAGAGTCAATAACAACGATATCAACAGCACCAGAACGCACAAGTGATTCTGCAATCTCAAGTGCTTGCTCACCGCTATCTGGTTGGCTTATCCATAAATCATCGATATTAACGCCTAAGTTCTTTGCGTAAGTTGGGTCTAACGCATGTTCTGCATCGATAAATGCTGCAGTTCCTCCACCCTTTTGGCATTCAGCAATTGCATGTAAAGCAAGTGTTGTTTTACCTGAACTTTCAGGTCCATAGATTTCAATAATTCTTCCCTTTGGGTATCCACCTACTCCTAATGCTTCATCAAGCAGGAGAGATCCAGAAGGAATAGCCTCGATATCAAGAGTATCCTTGGCATCACCAAGTCTCATAAGTGAGCCTTTGCCAAATTGTTTGTCAATTTGTGCTCTAGCTGCTTCGAGTGCTTCCGCCCTAGCCTTTTTTACACTGTCATTCTTTTCCATATATTTAGTCTCCTGCTAATAATAGTAAAAATTTTTATTTTTTTGTTATTTTATTTGAAAAGATCTCTACTTTCTAGCACAAATGTTTCAGGTCCATCATTTACGTAAGAAACCATCATGTGTGCCCCAAACTCACCAGTGCTAACCTTATAACCTTGAGATATAAGATAGTCTATGGCTTTTTCATAGAATATTTTCGCTTTACTTCCTGGAGCCGCACTATCAAGAGAAGGACGATTACCTGCATAAATATTTGTTTCAAGAGTGAATTGGCTGATAAGTAATATACTTCCACCATAGCTCTTTAAATTTAAGTTCATCCTATTGTTTTCATCTTTAAAGATTCTCATCTTTAAGATTTTTTCAAAAAAAGGAATTACATCCTTTTCATCATCATCCTTTGCAACTCCATAGTAGATAAGCATTCCATCATCAATTGAGCCAACGATATTATTATCTACACTTACTGTTGCATTGTGGACAGTTTGAATTACTGCTTTCACTTGCACTCCATAATTAATTTATTCATCTTTGAGACAAACTCTGCTTTATCATCACTTAAGAAGAATGCAGATCCAGTTACTGCTAAATCTGCTCCAGCTGTAGCTACATCTTGAACAGTTGAAAGATTAACACCTCCATCAACACTAATTAGATAATTGAAATCTTCTTTTTCCTTGATATCTCTAAGTTCTACTACTTTATCAAGACATGATTGTATAAGCTTTTGTCCACCATATCCTGGATTAACTGTCATAACTAATACTAAATCAACCATATCAAGGATAGGTAGAATTTGGGAAACAGGAGTAGATGGAACAATTGATATTCCACATTTAATTCCTGCAGCTTTAATTCTTTGTAATACTCTATGAATGTGTACTGTACTTTCTTGATGTATTGTAATAATGTCGCTACCTGCTTCGATAAAGGAATCGATTTTATCTTCTGGGCGTTCAACCATTAAATGAACATCAAATATTAAATTACAATTTCTTCTGATATCTTTAACTAGTTTAGCACCAAAGGTTATTTCTGGTACAAATAAACCATCCATTACATCTAGATGGAGATATTCAAGTCCAAGTTCTTCAACTTGGCTAACTGCTTTTGCAACATTGGAAAAGTTGCATGATAGAATTGAAGGAGCTAATTTCATCATGAAATTAATTATATACAAATTCCTTTATAACATAAAGGGCTACACGAACGTGTAACCCTAATAGTGTTATTCAAATAATGCTGCTGTATCGTCTGTGATAATTTCATCCCCTCCAGTTTGTACGCTTTGAGTTTCAATGATAAACTCCTGCATCCATTCACTTTGGTCTAAACCTGCCATGAAGGCTGGAAGGTTAATTATTACATTTTTCATATTTAAAGGAAGCTTTAGTTTTATTTCTTTCTCTTCCCCATTAGCCTCTACCTTGAATTTGTGACTTTGATTAACAACAGTAAATACATCTCTATCACGTTTAGCAAGACCAAGAGGTTCCTGCTTATCAACAGATACTTCTACATAGCTAAAAGCCTTTAATGATCCATAATCCTTGTTATCAATGTAGATGTTATGTTGCTTACCTATTACATACATCAAAATAGCTACTAAAATTACTACAAGTATTGCAACTAAGCGAATATAAAAGGTTTTTGTTGGTTTTTTTACCTCAAATTTCATTATTTATTCTCCTCTTTAGTTGCAAGTTTTTTACCTGCTTCAAGCTTATCTCTCTTTTTCTTAAGTTCATACAGAACAAGAGAAAGAGTAATTACACCATAGGAAACGAATACTCTGAAGTATTCACCAAGTTGTGCTTCACCAATAAGGTTCTTTCCTGCATATGGTGATACATAGAACATTAAGTGGAATAGGATTACACCTAAGAATACGTTTCTAATGTTAGCCTTAGAAACAGATGCACCACCAACTAACAGAGCTGCTGCAGAGAACATACCAATTTGGTTGTGGCTATTGTAAGTATTTAATGTACCCATGTTTTGAAGGTAGATAATCATACCGTAGCCAGCTAAAACAGTTGAAATGATAATTGATAAGATTCTTGTCTGTTCAACTTTAATACCACTATCTCTAGCAACTTCCATATCCTGGCTTACAGCTCTCATGTCTTGACCAAGCTTTGTTTTTCTAAACCAAAGAATGAAAACACAAAGAAGTGCTATTACTAAGAATGTTGCTAAAGGAATACTTACTCCTGCTATTTTTAGAGGAATAAGGTTATCTAAACACTTACGTATACCAATAAGGTTTACTGTGTTTCTGATACCCTAACCTCTAGGAAGAAGAATATCTGATTTAATTGGAATAATTACACCCATTAAGAAAAGTACAACAAGTTGATATACACCATTAACGAAGAAGCCAATGATATAACTTGTTACCATTTCTCTACCTTTTGCCATGTTTAAAATCTTTCCACAAACATAACCAAGTAAAATAGAAAGAGGTGTTGAAATAATTGCAGCAAGTACCATTCCAGGAATTCCTACAACACCCCACTCTGTGATGAATATTAATCCAATTTGACCTGCCATTGCACCTAGAGTCATACCGAAGTTAAGACCCATACCTGCCATGATA
>JAQYFM010000258.1 GCA_028723145.1 Spirochaetales bacterium
AATATTATTGCACTTGGTAAAAGTAATAAAAATAGATAAGAAAGTGCAGTTGATAAATAATTTAATTTCTTTTCATTATCTTTTTCAGAAGAAAGTAGAGGAAAGAAAACACTACTAATTGAGCTAAAGAATATTCCATATGGAGTTTGATAAAAAATAATAGAATTTGTGATAGCACTTACTGCACCTCTTTCAAGGGTAGATGCAAGATAAAATGATATATATTGGTCTACTACCATGATCAGTGAATATAAAGTTGCAGGTAAAAAAGCCTTAATCATTAGCTTAGTGTATTCACCTTTTATTGGATTTTTTATTGTTACCTTTACATTGTTTTTTCTCACTACTATGTATTGGCTTAACATTTGAAGTAATGCTCCTGCTACACTTCCTATTGCCATTGAAAAATAGAATAATTTACCTGTGAAAAACTTAATTGAAACAATAACACTAAGTGTAAATATTATTGGACCAAGTCCAATAACAAAGAAGCTTTGCTTTATTTGTAATACAGTTGAAAATAGTGTTGAAATTGAAATTAAAAATAAAAAAATAAGAAAAAATGGTAGTAAATTAGATGCAATTGTTATTTGATAGCTATCTGTAAAACCACTAGTTAATGATATAAAGTTTTGATTAAAAACAAAGCAAAGTATGATGAGCGGTATAAATATTATTATTTGTAATGTAAAAACTTGACTTAAGAAAAGAGAAGTATTTTTATCATCATCTTTTAACTTTGCAAAAATTGGTAAATAAGCTTGTGATAGAGCACCTTCTGCAAATAGCTTTCTTAAATTATTAGGAATGTTGTATGAAAAGTTTATTGCATCAGCAACTAATCCTGCCCCAAAAAAGGAGGATATAAATCTTGCCTTAACTATCCCCAAGATTCGGGATAGAAAGGTCAAGACCATCAATATTAAAGAGTTTTTCTCTTTACTTTGAGCCATAGAAGCGGGCCATATACTCTTTTTTAAACTCAGCAAAACGCCCTTCTCTAATGCTTTGTTTAATTCTTTCAAGGAATGTATAAAGATATGTTAGATTGTGCTCTGTTGCAAGCATTCCTCCAAACATTTCATTACATTTAATTAAATGGTGTAAATATGCTCTTGAGTATTTTTGACAGCAAGTACAAGTACAGCCTTCCTGTAGAGGTCTTTCATCAAAACGGTGAATTGCTTTTTTCATTGTAATAACACCATCGTCAGTGAAAATACCACCATTTCTTGCCATACGAGTTGCAAGTACACAGTCAAATAAATCAATACCGTTTTCAACACATGAAAGAATGTAGTCAGGGGAACCTATACCCATTACGTATCTAGGTTTTTCTTCTGTAATGTATTGAGCTGTATAGGAAAGAAAATCATTAAACTGCTCTTTACTCTCTCCAACAGAAAGTCCTCCAATAGCAATACCTGGGAAATCCATATCAGAAAGTGTCAGTGCTGATTCTTTTCTTAAATCCTCATAGAAATTACCTTGTACGATACCAAATAAATTACCTTTGAATTTTTCTCCTAATTTATTTCTCTCTTCAATAGATCTTTCTGCCCATGATTTAGTTACTCTCCACGCTTCTTTTGCATTTCTGTAATCAATTCCTGGAGGTGTACAAACATCTAAGCACATAGCAATATCAGAACCAATGATAGCTTGAATATCAACTACCTTTTCAGGTGTAAATACATGCTTTGACCCATCTATGTGAGATTGGAATGTTACTCCACTATCTTTAATTTTTCTTAGTCCTGAAAGAGAAAATACTTGGAAACCACCACTGTCAGTTAAAATATTATGATTCCAGTTAGAAAAATTATGTAATCCTCCAAATTTTTCAAGAACCTCTGTTCCTGGTCTTAAATAGAGATGGTAGGTATTACCTAAGATAATTTTGTACCCAATTTCATCCACTTTATCGTGATAAATACCTTTTACAGTACCATTTGTACCAACAGGCATAAATGCAGGAGTTTCAACTCTTCCATGTGGAAGGTCGATGTAACCAATACGGGCTTTTGTTTCTTTATCCTGCAATACCTTAGTATATATTTGTTTAGCCACTCTTTCCTCCGATAGATCTAACAATTAATGAAAGTACAGTTACTATTACGATTGGTAGGACAACTGACATATACGGTTCAGTTACTCCCTGTGATGATGATATTGTGAATACCATCTGACTAACGTAATAGACAACAGCTGTACATAGGCTTTGTATAATACTAAATAAAAATACGTTCTTTTTAAATCGGTAATTCATTGAAACAGAGATAACAATAAGTATCAAGATAGAAAATGGAGAAAAAATTCTACCATAAAAGTCTGTTGCAGCACTGTAATAGGTATCCCTATCAAGAGTTTTTATTCTCCTTAGATAGTTTATTGCATCTACTCTTTCCATTGTTGTTACATCATTTGATGCATTTTTAAATAGTCTTGGTTCAAGAGTAAAATCAGTAATTGGATAACTATTTTCAAAAGAGGTAATTAGTCTTTCCCCTTCTCTTTGATAAACCCTAGCATTTTGGAATATCCAATAACCTTCACTAGAGTATTTTGCACTATCAGCACTAACTCTTAAATCAATTCCATCTCTACTGTTTTTTATTAGTGTTACACTATAAATAGTGCTATTTTGTTCACTAAATCGTGAAGCATGTATAACATAATCTGAATCTAAATCTGTAAGAGTAATATTTCTACTATCGCTAGTTCCTGATAGACCAAATAACTCATCTGATAACTTTGCATGCTCAAGCTTTGCATCAATCATAATTGTCTCAGAGAAATAAAAAAAGATTAATGTAACTATTACACCAAGAGTAATTATTTTAGAAGCAATTTTAAAATAGCTAAGTCCTGTGTTGTAGAGCATTATTAATTCGTTATTTGCTTGAAGCTGAGAAAGAAAAAAAGTAGTTGCAAATAAAAAGGAGACCGATGCAACCATCATTAAGTATTCTGGAAGTCCAAGAATTGATAGCTTTATTATGTCTTTAATATTGGTACTTGAGGTTACAATTTTATTCATTGAGCTAAATAGCTCTACAGCAAGTACTAGTAGTACACATACTAAGAGAGTAATAATAGCAGTTTTTAATATTGATGATGTTATATATCTCGTTACTATTTTCATTTTTACTTTCTCTTTAATAATAATAGAACACCACCAAGTAATAGCATTATACCATCACATATCCACATTAAATAGCTACTACTAAATGTTACATCAAATATCTTTAGCTGTGAGAAAAATAAAATATACCAATATAAGACTGCAACAAGTAAGGATAATCCGAAGCCAAAAAGCCTTCCATATTTTATCTTAATAAAGCTTAGTGGGAAGGTTACTACTGTTAGGCAAAAGCAGGCAAATGATAGTACATATTTTTTATGCCACTCAGCTGTGTAGTATTGATAATAAAAACCAATTGGTTCTTTATCTCCATAGATATCAAGCTCTGTAAGTTTTGATTCAATATTTCTTTTTACTTGAAGATAGTTTTCATAGCTATCAACATCACTAAGGTTTGATGCAATACTAGTTAAGATTTCACTTCTGTTATTGTGAAAGCGTTCTCTGCTTTCTATTAAATCTTCTTTTGACTCATTAATTAACACAGCTAAATCTTTATTTGATAAATTAGAAGGACTATCTTGAGTAAGGGCTGGTATTTGATCTGAGAAATTTAAAAATAAAGTTGTATTTTCACTTGTTGCTAAAGACCATGAAGAGATATCTTTTTCGCTTAATAGAAGTTTGGTATCATTTAAATCAAGCTTATAAATATATCTATCTAAATCAATTAGCTCTAAAGTGCCTGATGAAGCACTAATTGTTTGTTCAGGATTTGCACTATTATTAAATAATAAAATATCATTAATTTTATTACCTTCTACCTCTTTATTTACAAGAACAATATCACCAACGGTATTTGTTCCATTTTCCTTAAGTTCAAAGGTTGGAAGCTCTCTCATAATATTATTAAGTAAACTTTTATATACCTTTTGACTTTGAGGCATTAAGTAATCAGAGATATAAAAGGTTAATAAGGTTAAGACTAAAGAAAGTATAATCAATACCTTATAAACTTTCTTCATAGGTATCCCTAAACTTCTAAGAGCTAGTAATTCGTTATTAGCTCCTAAGTCACCTAATACCATGCTAGAAGCAGAGAGAGTTGCAAAAGGTATTACATATTGTAAAAATTGTGGGATAGCACACATTACAAGCTGAAGCATCATAAAGATATCAACATTCTTCAGCATTACTTTTTTTACTAGTAGTAAAATTTGGTTAACAAAAAAAATAAAGAAGAAAAAGATAAATGAAACTATAAAGTTTAGAAGAAATTCCCTAAGAACATGATAGTTTAATATAGTATATCTTTCTCTTCTTAATAGCATTTATACTCCAGTGGAGCCAAAACCTCCACATCCACGTTCAGTTTCATCCAAAGTAGAAACTACATTATAAACTGCACTCTCACATTTTGCAAAGACTAGCTGAGCAATCCTATCATGATGTTTGACTGTAAAAGGAACATCAGAGTGGTTAATTAAAATTATACCAACTTCTCCTCTATAGTCTGAATCAATTGTGCCTGGAGTGTTTAAAACAGTAATACAATTTTTTAATGCAAGTCCAGATCTTGGTCTTACCTGTACTTCATAACCATTAGGAATAGCCATTTTTATTCCAGTTGGAATTAATGCACTTTTACCTGGATTAATAACTATTTCTCCATCTGGTAGATAAGCATAGCAATCTGCACCTGCACTTTGCTTACTTTGATATGAGGGAGCCTTAGCTCCCTCCTTTAAAACAATGCTTATTTCTTGCATTCCTCTGTTTCCTCTTTTGGGAGGGCATCGACATAAGAAAGATTTAAGCGATCCATTCTGTCAATCTCAATAAGCTTTACATCTACTTCCTGACCAACCTTAAGGACATCAGAAACCTGCTTAACTCTTGTTTTTGCAAGCTTTGAGATGTGGCAAAGACCTTCTTTACCTGGAAGAATTTCAATAAATGCACCAAAGTCTACAATTCTCTTTACTGTACCATGGTAGATTTTACCTACTTCAGGCTTTTCGATGATAGATAAAATTAAGCGCTTAGCTTCCTGTGCAGATGCATTATTCTTTCCATAAATCATTACTGTTCCATCATCATCAATGTTGATTTCAGCACCGGCTTTCTGAGCAATTGCTTTTATTGTCTTTCCACCAGTACCAATTACAGCACCAATCATTTCTTCAGGAACCTTGACAGAAAGAATCTTAGGAGCATACTCACTAATTTCAGCTCTTGGAGCAGGAAGAGTGGATGTCATAATGCCAAGAATATGCATTCTACCTTCCTTAGCCTGGTTAAGAGCTTTGCTCATGATTTCAGGTGTTACACCTGCAATCTTAATATCCATTTGGAAAGCTGTGATACCTTTACTTGTACCTGCAACCTTAAAGTCCATATCACCAAGGTGGTCTTCTTCACCAAGAATATCTGAAAGAATTACATATCTTGAGTAGTCAGCACCCTCTGTAATAAGACCCATTGCAATACCTGCAACTGGAGCTGAGATTGGAACACCTGCATCCATTAGTGATAGACAACCACCACAAACAGATGCCATAGAAGATGAACCATTTGATTCCATAATTTCAGATACAACTCTGATTGTATATGGGAACTGATCTTTCTTTGGTACTACTGCTTCGAGAGCTCTCTGAGCGAGGTGACCATGACCAATTTCTCTTCTACCTGTTGTAAGTCTACCACACTCACCTACTGAATATGGAGGGAAGTTGTAGTGGAGCATGAAGTTAGAGAAGCTCTTATCACCATCGATTGTATCGAACATTTGCTCATCTTGAGCTGTTCCAAGTGTTGTTACTGCAAGAGACTGTGTTTCACCACGTGTAAAGAGTGCACTACCATGTGTGCAAGGAAGAACACCTACTTCACATGTAATAGGTCTAATTTCTGTAACTTTTCTTCCATCAGTTCTAACACCATCATCGAGAATTGAAGCTCTAAGAATATTATATTCAAGCTCATCAAACATAGCAGCAAGCTGTGCTGGGCGCTTTTCATCTTCACTAATTAATGTAGCAAAGTGCTCTTTAACCTTGTTGTGTGCTTCCTCAAGTGCAGCATAGCGGTTCATCTTACCCTTAACAAATGATGCTTCCTTCTCAAGTGGATAAGCAAACTCTTTAACCTCTTCAAGCCATGAAAGATCTTGAGTTACATCCATTAAAGCAAGCTTTTCTTTACCACAAAGCTCTCTCATCTTTGTCTGAGCTTCACAAATTTGTGTAATAACAGGCTGTGCTGCAGCGATAGCATCGAGCATATTCTGCTCACTTACTTCTTTTGCACCACCTTCAACCATTGTAATACCATCGTGGGTACCTGCAACAACGATATCAAGTTTTGCCTGTGGAATCTGCTGGAATGTTGGGTTAATTACATATTCATCGCCAATTAAAGCAACTCTTACTGCTGCAATAGGTCCATAGAATGGAATATCTGAAATAGTAACAGCACATGATGCTGCGTTTATTGCAACAATATCTGGTGTATTGATCATATCACATGAAACAACTGTTGGTACAATCTGAATTTCACGTCCAAATGCTTTATCAAAAAGTGGTCTCATTGGGCGATCGATAAGACGTGATACAAGGATTTCTTTATCCTTTGGTTTGCCCTCTCTCTTTAAAAATCCACCTGGGATCTTTCCTGCTGCATAATATTTTTCATTGTACTCGACACTAACAGGAACGTAGTCGATTGGTTCTGATGGCTGTTCACCACAGCAAACTGTTGCGATAACAGCGCTTCCTTTATAATGTGCATAAACTGCACCACTCGCTTGTTTAGCGATTTTACCTGTCTCAAAGACAAGTTCACCGTCTCCGATTTTAACGGAAACAGAAGTTACATTACTCATAAAAATTCCCTTATTCGTTCTTTTTTTGTTCTTTATAATACAGATAAAGCCTAGCCTGTTCGGCTAAGCTTTAAATAATATTTTTTTACTTTCTGAGACCGAGCTTTGCAATTAAATCTCTGTACTCGTTGATGTTTCTGTTCTTAATGTACTTGAGAAGTCTTCTTCTCTGACCAACAAGCTTTAAGAGACCGCGCTTACCAGCATGATCTTTTGGATTAGCTTTGAAGTGATTCTGTAAATCGTTGATTCTAGCTGTAAGAAGAGCAACCTGTACTGCTGAATCACCTGTGTTGGCTGTGTTGCCACCAAACTTAGAAACAATTTCTGCTTTCTGTTCTTTTGATACCATTTTTGTTTATAACTCCTTAGTTATTATGCTTAATGATTCAACATCTTTTTCATTTTTATCAATCATTAGCTTAGACTCATCAATTGTTACCTTACAAGCAATGCTATTTCCACTTTTTAGTTTTAATAGTGCTTTATAAGTTCCAAAAGGAGGCAAAACTTGATTAATAGAAGATGTTGCAAATGTAAGACTTTTATTATCAATAATAGCTTTTTCAACTAAATCAATAACATAAGGCCTACCAGAAAGACGCTTAACACCGTCAAGGTCTCCCTTTTGAATCATTTGTCTTAACAATGTGGAGGAAATTCGAACTTGGTCATCCATGATGGTTTCACGAATGAAGACATCCACACTATTACCTGTGGATTCAAACTCCTTTTCCAACTCTTTAGCCGTTACCTGGGAATTAGGAGTACCGCATTTGAAGTCCTCACCGACTACGACTGCTTTTACACGGCACATAGTACATAGCAAGCGAATGAACTCATTACCACTTATCTTACTTATTTCTTCACAAAAGTCAATAAGGGTAAAGTAATTAATACCAAAAGATGAGATATATTCTTCTCTTAGTCTTAAGGTATCAACAAACATTTGCCCTTTTATCTTTGGATTTTGTGAAAAAGTTATTACCATTGTTTTTGTTCCAGGGTGTGTAAGAGCATATTCTTTTACTTTATTAAATATATCTTCATGCCCTCTATGAACCCCATCAAAAACACCAATTGTAAGTGCTATTGGAACATCTTTAAGGATTTTTGAGTTAACTAAAGCGAAAAAATCATGTATTTCCACGTTCTGTTAATGCGATAATGCTATATCGCGATCCCTCCTTTAAAGCAACTCCAAATAATAAATCATCAATTAAGATTCTATAATAGGTGTCCTCATTTGAGGATGAGAAAATAATACCTTTTTTATCAAGAAAACCATTTATCGCTTTCTTTTTATAGTTTTTATCAAGTATTAATTCTTCCTTACATACTCTTTTGATTAACTCATGAGTATTTTCAAGCGTATTTGTAGGCCCTGTGATGTCTGCTCTTGAATATGGTCCAACTTCATAACGATCTAAGGCTGTAAGATATCCACGAGAAGAGGCAGAGATTGCAATATCTCTTGCAAGGGAACGAATATATGTTCCTTTACTTACGTGAGTATCAAGAACTGCTATTTTCCCATCATATGAAATTAAAGAAGAGTTATATATAGTAACTTCTCTTTCAGCCATTACAACTTCTTCACCACTGCGTATTCTTTCATAGGCTCTTTTTCCATTTACATGGATAGCCGAATATTCTGGTGGTACTTGTTTAATATTGCCTAAGTAATTATTTATTGATTTTTTTAACTCTTCTAAAGTAGGTTTATCAGCTTCATAAATTATTTCGCCTTCAGGATCTAATGTATCTGTTTGAGAACCAAACTTAATAGTTGCCTTATATTTTTTATCCATCCCAGAAAATAGAGGATTAAGCTTAGTTGCCTCGCCTGTTAATACAACCATTATTCCTGTAGCAAATTTATCTAATGTACCAGTGTGACCAACTTTGCTTCCTCTATGGCATCTTTTAACTTCATTTAAGGATTTAAAGCTGGTTTCACCTGGTTTTTTATCAAGGATGAGCACTGAGAAATCGCTCATTTACGCCCCATTGCCTCATCAATAATATTATTTAATCTTTCACCTTCAATAAAACTGTTATCGGCTTTAAAAACAAGGCGTGGAGTATTTCTTGTTTTCAATACCTTTCCAACATGAGTTTGAATAAAGCCTGCTGCACTATTAAGTGCTCTAACACTTTTATCTAAGCCTCTTTCATCTGCACATGACACATATACAGTAGCATTTGCATTGTCAGATGCTAGGTTCACTTCTGTAATAGAGGTGAACCTAGAAAGATTAGGATTTTTAATCATCCCATTAACAATCATCGTTGAAATTGTTTCAAGGATTCTACTTTCAAGTCTTTTTCCTGAATATTCACTCATACTATTGTATCTTCAAGTTTCCTTGCAATCTCCTGCTTCTGAACAAATTCAAGGGTATCACCAATTTGAATATCCTGGAAGTTCTCAAGACCAATACCACATTCATATCCGGCAGTAACTTCCTTAGCATCATCCTTAAATCTCTTGAGAGATGAAATGTGGATGTTTTCTTTGTTAATCTGAATAGAGTCACGAATTACACGTACAAATGCATTTCTAGTAACTTTACCTTCAGTGATGTAACAACCTGCAATTACGCCGACTTTAGGAACGCGGAATGTGTCACGGATTTCTGCTTTACCGATATCAATTTCCTTAATTTCAGGGGAAAGGAGACCTTCCATAGCAGCCTTGATATCATCTACAACATCATAAATAATGTTATATTTCTTAATCTCAACCTTTTCCTGCTCTGCAAGTGCCTGAGCTCTTGGAGTTGGTCTAACATTGAAGCCAACGACAAGTGCATTAGAAGCTGCTGCAAGAGAGATATCACTTTCGATAATAGCGCCAGCAGATGCTCTAATAACATTAAGTCTAATTTCAGGAGTACTAAGTTTTGTAAGTGTTCCCTGTAATGCTTCAACAGAGCCTTGAACATCACCCTTGATGATAACGTTAAAGTCTTGAACTTCACCTTCCTTAATTTTGTCATAAAGGTTTTCAAGTGTGACTTTATTAGCGTTATTAGAAGCACCAAGCTTTTCAAGTTCTTGTCTCTTAGCACCAACCATTCTAGCTTGCTTTTCATCCTCAGTTACTTGGAATGGATCACCTGCAGATGGGATATTAGAAAGACCGATAATTTCAACAGGCGTTGATGGACCTGCTTCCTTAATCTTCTTTCCTTTATCATCGAACATAGCTCTTACTCTACCTGGATAGATACCTGCTACGTAGTAATCACCCTGGTGAAGAGTACCTTTTTGTACAATAACAGTTGCTACAGTACCTCTACCTTGGTCAATTCTTGATTCAAGAACTTTACCTTCTGCTCTACACTTTGGATTAGCCTTGAGTTCAAGCATTTCAGCTTGTAAGAGAATAGTATCGAGAAGATCATCAATACCCTCTTTCTTTAACGCACTTATCTTACAATAGAGAGTTTGACCACCCCATTCTTCAGGCATAAGACCGATATCAGAGAGCTGTTGCATTACTCTATCTGGATTTGACTCAGGTAAATCACACTTGTTGATAGCAACAATGATAGGTACCTTTGCAGCCATAGCATGGTCAATTGCTTCTCTTGTCTGAGGCATTACACCGTCGTTTGCTGCAACAACAAGTACAACAATATCTGTAACTTGAGCACCACGAGCTCTCATCATTGAGAATGCTGCGTGACCCGGAGTATCTAAGAATACTACATCACCTCTTCCTGGTACATTAACCTTGTATGCACCAATGTGCTGAGTAATACCACCAAATTCACGAGCTGCAACGTTAGCACTTCTAATTGCATCAAGAAGCTTTGTCTTACCATGGTCAACGTGACCCATGATTGTAACAATTGGTGCTCTTGGAACAAAATCCTCTTCATTTTCAGCTTCATTTTCGATGATGGTTTCATCGTAAAGTGAAACGAGGTGTACTGAACATCCATACTCTTCAGCAATAATTTCAGCTGTATCGTGGTCAATCTGCTGGTTGATAGTAACCATCATACCCATTTTAAAGAGCTTAGAGATAATATCACTTGCTTTGATATTCATCTTTTTAGCAAGTTCACTTACTGTGATGTTTTCCATAATATCAATTGACTTTGGAACAGCAGCAAGCTTACTCTCTTCCTTCTTCTTCTGAAGATACTGGAAGTCAATCTCTTGATCTCTCTTAGATTTGTAATCAACACTTTCCTTCTTCTTAGATGCAGTTTTTCTTGCACCAGATTTCTGGTTGATATCAAGAGCATCATTTTGGCCACCTGCTTGAGGTCTCATGCCAGGGCGCTGAGAGAAGTTAGGACGATTATTAAATCCTCCCTTCTGATCTTGACCCCTGTTAAAACCTCCACGGTTATTAAATGAAGAATTCTGTCCATCTTTTTGATCACGGTTAAATGATCTATTTTGGCCTTGGAAGCGATTGTTGTTGTTTTGGAATCTTTGACCTGGAGTTCTTACAGGTCTACCTCCAACAACACCAGCAACACGAGGCTTAGCCTGTTCCTTAGGCTGCTGGTCTGTAACCTTTTGACCAGGTACAGGTGGAAGGTTGTTAGGCTTGATTACAACAGGTCCAAAATGAAGTGGTGAACTTAATCTCTCACCTCTGATGATGTTTCTATTAGCTGCCGGAGCCTGACTTGGCTTAGGTGTGCTTTTAGCAACAACATTAACTGGCTTTTGAGTAGGTGTAGAATTTTCTTTCTTCACTTGAGCACTCTGAACCTGAGGAGTCTGTACAACAGCTTCTTCCTTCTTTTCTTCCTTCTTCTCTTCTTTAATCTTAGCCTTAACTGTGACGATTTTCTTCTTCACAACTACGACTTTCTTTTCCTCTTTAACAGGAGCTTCCTTAACCTGAGGAGTCTCTCTGACAGGGGCTTGTGGTTTCTTAATGACAATTACTTTCGGTTTATCTTCGCTCATTTTTATCCTTAAAAAGATTATTACTCAAATTCGAACTCTACTCCGCAGTTTGGACAATGCGTTGTACCAGCAGTAAGTACAGTTCCACAGTTTGGACATTCGAACTGTTCTTCTTGCTCTTCCTCAACATCAATAACAGATGCAATTTCAGCTTTTTCTTCATCAGTTAAGCCAATAGCATCAACTTCTTCAGGTGTTAAATCGAAGAACTCTTCAGCTGTATATACATCATGGTATTCAAGTTTCTTAACAAGCTCTCTTGAGATGTTTAAATCTGCAAAAAGTGTTTCATCCTCACTAATACCAAGCTCTTCAGCTGTAAGATGGTGTTCTTCCTCTTCTGGAGGTGCCATAAATGCTTCATCACCAGAAGCAAAGATTGCTTCAGCTTTTTCTCTTGCTTCCTGTGTGATTTCCATCTCTTCGAACTGAGCTTGAGTTTTAACTTCAATAAGCCAGTCACAGAGCTGGTTTGCAAGTTTTACGTTCACACCTGAAAGACCAATTGCAATTCCAACTTGGTTTTCTTCAACAATAGCAACAGCATGCTTAGTTGATAAATCAATTGGAAGTACCTTTGTTACTGTTGCAGGTGTTAAAGCATTGGCAATGAAAACAAGTGGGTTTTCATCATACTGGATTACATCAATTTTTTCACCATCGAGCTCTGTCATAATAGTTTGTATTCTATTACCCTTGAGACCAACAGTTGCACCTACAGGATCTAAATCATGTGCATTTGACTTTACAGCTACCTTAGTTCTAATACCTGCCTGACGTACAATTTTAACAATTTCAATTTGGTGATCATAGATTTCAGGTACCTGAAGTTCTAAGAATTTTCTTACAAGCTCTGGAGATGTTCTTGATAAAATGATTCTTACATCACTCTTGTTTCTACCTCTAAAACCACCTCTGTTGTTTTGAGATGGATTTTCTACTCTTTCGAGGTAACACTTAACACTTTCACCTGTTGTGAAATTCTCACGTGGAGACTGATTTCTAACAGGAAGTACACCCTCAACTCCACCACCAACATTCATGTGGTAGTCACCTGATTGATTCTGGCTATTTACGTAGCACTGAATGACTTCACCCTCTTTATTTTTAAACTCTGAATAAGTGTAGTTATTTTGGATATCTTTAAATGATTGCTGTGCTCTCTGCTTAGCTGACTGTACTGCTCCACGATCAAAAGTGTGTGGATCAAGTGGAATCATGAGAGTGTCTCCGATTTCAACGTCATCTGCAAGATCATGAGCTTCATCAAGAGGAATTTCAGTAACTTCATTGTAGTAGTTTTCTTCTGCTACAACAATCTTTTTAGCACTTACATTCATTGAGCTAAGATCATCAGAGAATGAAATAACAACATTTTCATCAGTTCCAAACTTTCTCTTATATGCAGCTTTAACAAATTCCTTAATAGTTTCAAGTACCATCTCTTGTGAAATGTGCTTTTCTTCGCTCATCTGTAGGATGGCATCTCTCATATCACTCATTTTGCTTCCTCCCAACGATAGGCTAATTTAGCCTTCTGAATTTCACCAAAAGAAAGAGTAAGTTCTTCCTTGGTCTCATTAGTGTCTACGATTAAAGCAGACTTGAGAGTTACACTCTCATTAGTACAGGTTGAAATATAACCTTCAACCCAGCAGGAATACTTTGTTGAATATACTCTTACAAGTTTTTCATTAAACAATACAAACTCGTAAAAGTCTTTAAAATTCCTAGTTAATCCTGGACTAGAAACCTCTAGTGATAAATCTCTGTCCTGAAATATTACACTATAACGTGGATAAAGAATGTTATAAACTTCAGCCAGGTCATCTGTATTTACTTCCCTATCAGGTGAAAATACAGTGACAATTAGCTGTACACCCTGTGCAGTTTCATTTTTTACACAGTCAACAACCTTTAATCCTAATCCAGAAAGCAGGTCTGTTAGCTCCAAAAATAGAGCTGATGATCTAATATTATTTGTTAGCATAGTCCTCTCATCACAAAAAAAGGAACCTTAGTTGGTTCCTTCAATCATCTAATTAATTGAACTATGTTAAGAATATTTTTTATTTCTTTCTCTGTCAATAGTAATATAATTATTTCTCTTTATTTAAGTTACTTATTTCTGATTGTAACTTAGAAACAAGTAATAAAGCGTCTATTGGAGTAGATGAAGAAACGTCAAAGTCCATTATTTTATCAACTATTGAATTTATTTCTGAATTATCAAGCTTTGAAGTATCGGTAAATAAATCAAATTGTTCACTATCACTAAAAGTAGAATAGGATGCAAAGTGTTGCTTTTGGAATATTGAAGCACTTCTAATAACAGATTGAGGTATACCCGCGAGTTTAGCAACGTGTAAGCCATAACTAGACTCAGCAACTCCATTAATTACCTTTCTTACAAACTGGATATTATTCTTATCTTGAATTACTTCAAGAGTTAATAATTGCATTCCAGATGTATCTAACATAGTTAACTCATGATAGTGGGTTGCAAATAAAGTAATACAACCTACATTAAATAAGTATTGCATTATTGCATAAGCAATAGACATACCATCTTGAGTTGAAGTTCCTCTTCCTATTTCATCCATAATAACTAGACTCTTTTTTGTAGCATTACGAACAATATAGGCACTTTCTCTCATTTCAACTAAAAATGTTGACTCACCCTTTGCAAGGTTATCAGATGCTCCAACACGAGTAAAAATCCTATCAGTTAATGGAACCATAGCATAAGTTGCTGGAACAAACATACCTGCATGGGAAAGGAGAACTATTAAAGCTGTTTGCCTTAGGTATGTTGATTTACCAGCCATATTAGGACCTGTAATTAAAGAAAAATGGGACTTTGATGAATCAAAAGAGTTTGAAACAAATTGTGATTGAATTAATTTTTCTTCAACAACAGGGTGTCTTCCTTCTTTAATTATTAGCTCTCCTTCTTTAACAATTTCGGGCATTACATAGTTATTTGTTTGACTTATTTCAGCACTAGACTGATATAAATCCAATTTTGCTAAAATACTACCAACTAATCTAAGCTCTTTAGATAAGCTTGCTGCTTTATTAGTTATTTCATTATAAAGCTCTTTTTCTTTTTTGACGCTTTCAAATGTTGCAGACCTAATCTTTTCTTCAAGAGTAGAGAGTTCTGGAGTTGTAAATCGTTCACCACCTACTAAAGTTTGCCTTCTAATAAAATAAGCAGGAACTTTATCAAGTTGTCCCTTTGGTACCTCAAGGTAATAACCAATTATCTTGTTTTCTCCAAGTTTTAAAATAGTTAACCCACTCTCCTCTTTTACCTTATCAAGGTAGGAAGAAAGTAAAGCAGATGAGTTATTTTCAATTTCTCTTAGCTCATCTAATTCTTTGTTGTAGCCAGAAAGAATTATCTCCCCTTCTTTATAAAGATTGGTACAACTTGGATTAATTGCTTGATTAATCTCCTCTGTCAATTCAATTAATACACTTGGATTAGATATTTCTTCATTAACTAAGCTTAAATATATTTCCTTTTCGCTAATTAGAGAAAAGAAACATGTTAAGGTCTCTGCAATTGCTAAAAGATTTCGTGGTACACTCCGTTTCATATCAAGCTTACTTGATATTCTAATTAAATCAGAGGAAAGACGAAGTAATTCTCTAACTCTTTTTCTTTCATCTAAATCATCATAGAAGAATTTTACCCAAGATAATCTACTTTGTAACTCATCAAAGTTATTAATTGGATTTAGTAAACGATCCTTTAATAATCTTGAGCCTGATGAAGTAATTGTTCTATTTATAGCACTAAAAAGTGTATTAGCACTTGTGTGGTCCTGTAAATTAGAGATTATTTCTAGATTCTTTTCACTAGATTGATCTATTAGTAGTAAGCCTTCATCTTTAACAATTTTCAAATTTGTAAATTGATTTAATGAAGTTCTACACATTTGCTCAAGATATGTAATTAAAGCACCTGCCGCTGATACTAAACTATCCTTTTCATCAAGCATAAAGACTGAAAGAGATGATACATTAAAAAACTTCTTAATTTGTGATGTACCTTCTCTTAATGAGAAATAACGAGCTGGATATTTAGTAACAATTATGCCAAGGTCATCAATAGAGTTTCTAAATTCTCTATTTGTAAAATAATAATCTTCTTCAACTATTATTTCTTTAACACTTAATGACAATAAAACTGACATTAATTGATCAGGCGAAACTCGACGTACATTAAAATCACCTGTTGTTATATCAGCATATGCAATGGAATATTCTTTTTTATTGTACCAAAGACAAACAATGTATGAATCTGATTCACTATCCAAGTATTCATCTTCAATAACAGTACCAGGGGAATATATTTGTACAACTTCTCTTTTTGCAAGTTCTTTTGAATTTTCAGGTAGTGAAAGTTGTTCACAAATTGCAACCTTCTTTCCCATATCCAATAAGCGTTTTAAATATGTTTTTGCTGCATGATATGGAATACCACACATAGGGTTACCTGCCCTATGTGTGAGTGTTAAACTTAATAGATGCGATATTTCTATCGCATCATCAAAGAACATTTCATAGAAGTCTCCAAGACGAAAGAATAATACTTCGTCTTTATGTTGTTCTTTTATTTCCATATATTGACGCATCATTGGCGTCAACTCATTATCTTTTTCCTTCGCCATTTTTATTAATATATCGAAGTTGTGATAGCAAGAACAAGCTTTAAGCCGGAATTAGATGAACTATTTCCGAAAATAGGACCACCATCAAATGTAAATTTTCCATCAACAATACTTGATGTCTTACAAAGATATAGACCAAGAGGGAATCCAGGAATTTTAAGTTTAATACCTGCACCAGCAGAGAAATACCAATTTAAAGTATTAAAACTAAGAGTATTTAAATCTTCTGTAATAGCAGTTCCACTGATGTATGCCTCAGCTGAAATTACATTTTCAACAAGTGGGTAATTTAACTCAAGTTGGTTATGCCATAAGAATGAATTCCAAAGCTTTAATGAATGACCTCGACCGATGTTCATTCCATCGATGTAGAGCATTTCATATTTAGTAGCTCCCTTGTTTGCATCGTATAAGCCCCAACCGTTTAAATCACTATTATTCCAATATTGAGGTAGCATGAAGGATACTTGGCTAGTTAATGAGAGGACAAGATTCTTTGTTTTACCCTCTTCATTAGTAAACTTCATTATTGTTGTATAGCCTGCAGCACTAAGAGAAATCTTATTATAGTTAGAAAGACCACCAAGGATACCACCTGCATAAGTATATGTTAATGATAACATATATCCCTTGGTTGTATTATTAATAAGGTCTCTTCCATCCCATGTTAATGATGTACTAAGCTTATTTGAGAACTGCCACTTTTCATTATATTTTTTTATAATATACTCATATGGGTCATAGCTTGAATCGTAAATTGCATGAGAAAGTCCGATTGAAAGACCTCCTGATACAGATAAAGAACCCTTATCAAACATGAATTTATAACCAGAGTTATATCCACCTGTGATGCTATAGAAGTCATAGTTCATAAGGTTAGTACTTTGTGGCGTTGCTTGATCACTCATGTACCATTCAAGTGCTGATGTATAACCTTTTGGATAAGTAATATTGTTTTTGTCTCTACCATCAAAGTAAGCACTACCACTACCACGCTGTAATATACCTGTCTTACTTGATCTTTCAACAGAAAGGGATAATCCATTTGACCATCTCTTATCACCTACCCAGTCATCAGAAAGAGATATGTATAATGATTGTGTATCAGGAGAGAGATTTGTTGATACAGAGAAATCTCTGCCTGTACCCATTAAGTTTTTATCACTCCACTGTAAAAATCCAGATACAGGGAAACCATCAACTGTACCACCAAAGGTTGCACCAAAGGAAAGTTCCATTTGGTTACCTTCTTCAATTGCAAGCTCTAAGATAACACCATCTTCATCTTTTCCCTGATAAAGTCCTGTTTGGATATCTGTTACAATTGAAGTATTTAAAATATTTTGACCTGATTTTTGTAGTTTAGCTTGTGAGAAAACATCTCCAACCTTTAACTCCATTTCTCTTTCAAAAACATATGGTTTTGTTTTTGTAAGTCCTGTAATTACAATTTCCTCAATAAATGATTGATTACTTTCTGTAATTTCTAGGTGATAACTTACACTATGTTTTTCATCATCTCTAATTTCAGATGGTATTATGTTTGTTTTAATGTAACCATTGTTATAATAAAGTGAGGCAATTTCCTGTAATTGAGTTGCAATTTGAGATGAGTTGTTTACAATACCACTCTTTAGATAAATATGGCTTTGAATTTCCTCATCACTAAATACTTTATTTCCACTAAATGTAATTTCACCTAGTGTCCAAAGACTTCCTTCTTCAATTGTAATTACAATATTAACAAGTTTATATTTTTCATCTGCCATTCCAGCATCTTGAACATCAACACTAATAATTTTGGCATCGATATAGCCATTAGTACGATAGAAATTAATAATCTTTTCAATATCGTTATCTAACTGAGTTTGAATATAATTACCACTTCTAAAGAACGATCTTTCTTTAGTGTCCATTTGCTTTGTAAGCTCTTTAGCACTGATATTACCAACACCATTAAAAGCTATTGAAGATACCTTGTATTGGTAACCTTCATTAATAACATATTCAACAGTAACTTTATTATTTACATCATCATTACTTGTTGTTATTTGGACACTAGCATCACGATAGCCCTTACTCTTATAATAATCTTCAAGTAAAACCTTATTGGCTTTTAATACACCTGGTGCAAAGAATGAGCCTTGAGTTATGTTTTGCTCTGGCTGCAATGCTCTATCTTTTATTGCATTATTACCACTGAAAATAACTTGACCAATCATTGGGAGCTCTTGAATTTCAATATCAAGAATTAAATTACCATTATCATCTTGCTCAGCATTCATCAAATAGTAATCCATCCACTCTTGCTGATATAAAAGTGTATCGATTTCAGTTAAAATATCATCGGATAATTCTTTTCCAATGTATGGTTTCAATAATGTGTTCACACTATGCTCAGAAACATTTTGTAAACCTGAATAGTTAAAACCTTGAATATTTTTGCCATAATACCATTCTTCTGCAAAAACTGGTGCAGTTAAAAGTAATAGTATTGTTAAAATAAGCATTATTTTTTTAATCATGCATAATACTCCTTATATCAAGATAACCGAAAATTCAAAAAAACTAAACATGACAAATTAAACTTCACTCAAATTACAATTTAAAACATTATTCTCTTAGAGAAGCTAAAACCAAATGAATCAAAAATATTATATAAAGATAGATTTGTAGGTCTTGTAAAGAACGTAATTGTTCCAAGTGGATTTGACCATTCAAGAGAAATTTCAATATCAAGTTGCAAATCATCTGCAAGGAAGGTAGCACTCTTATTCTTATCTCTACCATCTTTAAATGCTGAAAGATGTACCATACCTTGCAAGAAGAAATTCTCATTTAGATACTTACCAAGGTAAATACTAGTATTATCAAGATATCTAGCTACTGGAGAAATTGTTTGACCAGAGGAAGTAAAAATAGTATCTAAAACAAGATTTTCAATTAAATTTGTTCTCAAGCTAAACATATCAAGATTTAAACTATTTCTTATGTTAGAAATTAAATCAGCAGAAGAACTTGTTGAATTTAATAATCCCATTCTAGACATTACATCCATTCCACTTGTAAGAAGAGATGCAACAGATGAAAGATTTAATTCACCATAGGTATTAGCTGGTAAAATTGCATCTCCCAATATGGACATAATCTCATTTAAATCCTTTCTTGGAGATGATTCAAAATATGGATTTAAATCTGTTAATGTTGATTTCTTTAAAATCAAATATATATCGACTTTATTTCCTGATGCATCAAAATCTCTAAGTCTAGCTGTAAGATCAATTACAGGAGCTAATCTTCTTGAAGATTCATTATTAAAACTTAGACTTCCTTCTGTGATGTAGAAGTTCTTCTCAAAATAATATATTTCTCCAGCCCTGAAATCTAAGCTACCATTTAATCCTATTTCCTCAAGTGCATTATCATATGTAAATGTGAAGTGTGTTTTATCCTTCATATATGCAACAAGTATAGGATCGGATGAAAGTGGAAGCATAAACTTCATGTTTTCACCCAAAGTTATATCAAAGTTATTATTTACCAGCATACCTGGTTTCCACCATACAGGAAGAGGATCCATTCCATAACTAAATACACCTGAGTCAGCAATGATTTCTCCTCCAAGATAGTTCTTAAATAGGTCTGTATAATATGAGAAATGACCATAAACATCTGCATCGATTTGCATGTTTTGGCTTTCTATAGGAACCCTAACAAAAACATCTTGTCCCTTTTCAATCCATACATTTAGACCAAAGAAGTCAACGATATTTGATGTACTTAATTGAGCTTCTAAATCAACATCTACACACTTAACAGGTCCACCTGCTTTATCAATAACCAATACAGGGGTACGAGCTGTTGATAAATAGTTATCAACCATAGAAAAATGGATATCAGAAAGTCTCAAAATACTCTTTTGTAACCACCATACTTCCATGTCAAAGCCCTTTGTATATAGGTTTCCATAGAGATGTGTATCTGTAATAGGTCCAAATAATTTTAAATCACCACCAACAAAGGCTTTATCACTAAACCAGATAATTGGGAATGGGAATGCAAAGTTAATTGATCCAATGTTAAACACAATATCATTTAAATTTAAATCAAGATTTTGTGGATTCATGATACCGTTGATATTAAGTGCAGCAACTGGTAGTAAATCAATTTTTAAGTTAGTTCCAAAAGTATTTAAATTTACATTTCCATTTATCATATTACCGTCAAAAGAAACGCCATTGGTATCATTATAATTTATAAATAATTCTCTTGAATTAATTGTTAGGAAATTATCAATATCGATTTTATCAATATTAATATTTACACTAAATTCCTTTTGAAATTTATCAAATGAGATTAATAGTGCATTTGTTAACGAATCATATTTTCCGATCGGAACATTTAATGATAAATCTGATGTAATTAAATAAGGTCTATCATTATTGTTTTGGGTGTATTTAATATCAAATTTACCTACAAAATTACCAATTGTAGTATCATATCCAATTTTCTCTGACTTCATTACTAAGTCACCAAACAATAAATTAACATCACTTAACTCAATCTTTTCATCGTTAATTAAGATATCACTACTTAAATTAAATGATGTTCTTTCATTTGAATTTGAATTGATATTTAATGAACCCGAGAAATCAAAATCATTTAAGCTTTCACCCTTACCTATCATTGAAACATTTAATAATGATTGTGTTAGACCAAAACGTTCAAGCTTTAAATTATCTATTATTACAATTCCTGTATATAAACTATCGTTGATAACCTTATATGAAGATGATATGCTCTCACTATTATTTGAAATATTAAAAGCTAAACGTCTTTCTTTAAGTGGATAAACAAGGCTACCCTTAAGCTCTGAAATATCATCTTTAAATGATATTCTATCAAGATTTAGTATGCTATTATTAAAACTTCCGTTAATTGTAATCTCAGGATTAGATTTAATATATCTAATATCTCTAATGTTAATATCACTTAATGTTAAAATACTTTCCTGGTTTCTAAAGCTAAAGTAGTAGTCAGCTAAACCATTAATTGTAATTGGCTTAATTGAGTTATCAGAGACAGGAAGTGGAAATTTATCTAAAGAAAGTACGACAGATAATTCATCTGAGTAATCAGCTGTTAATAGTAGCTGGTTACTAATTAAATCAACCTTTTTGCTATTTAAATCTAATGATAAATCAAATGGGTAGTAGCTTGCACTACTCTTAATCTGACCTAATGCTTGTACTAAGCCTTCACTTGCCCAGTTAATTGAACCTTCAATAAAGCCTTGGTCTCTACTAAGTATTGTTGCATAGAAATCATATTGCTTATTTGATCCAAGAGATATGTTAACATCTGCAAGTGTCTTACCAGTATTTGTAAGCTTTAATGAGAAATCACCTTCAGGAAGGAAGGTATCTAAATTAATAGAACCTAAATATGCAAAACGAATTAATTCAGATGTAATATTTAATTTGATGTTTTGAATCTCATTATCATTTAACTCTGCACTTAGACCTGATGCAATACCAAAGGTAGTGTCATTAAAGTGAATATTATCAAATGCTATGTTCGAGTAGATTTTCCCTTTTTTACCCTCTTGAGATGAGAATGTAAGGTACCCATTTAAAAGAGTGTCCTCTTTTATCCACATATTTAATGCTGGGAAATAGGTGTTAATTATAGATTTGAGTTCATAAGCCTTAAAACCACTTAAATCTAAGCTGGCAGTTAATATATTATTATTTTCTAGTTTAAACTTTAAATCATTTTTATAGCTAGCATTAACACTAATACCCTTTGAATCTTGCTTATAAGAAGCATTAATTGGATAATCTAGCATCGCTAGTTTAATGTTAGATAAACTAATATTTAAATCTTGAATTTTACCTTCAGGAATATAGCTATCTGCTTCTAATGAAAGCTTTAAATCATTAATTAGCTTGTTATCACTCTTTAATGTAGCATCACTATTAATAAATCCATATAGCTCTTTATCGTTATACTGAATAGCAGATTCAAAATTAGATAGCATAAAGCCACTTAAATAATTATTTGTTAATCCTTCTAAACCTGATGAGAATGTTTTATTAATTCTTAATGTTAATGAAACAGAACCTAAATATGAAAAATCACAATCAAGACCAGAGAGCCTAAAGAATGAATTTTGATAATTTAAGTCAACAAAGTCATTAATATTAATCTTACCGCTAACTTCTAAATCAGGGGATACAGCAATATTACCTCTAATTGTTGAAGAATTAAGAGAACCATATTTTATTTTTGTAAATACTTCTGAAACGGCAAAATTAGCTTCATCACCATTACTCTCAAGACTTAGTGGACCTATTTCAAGATTGAGTTCTTTGGTCTTTAATTTGATTGCATTTACAGATAAATCTATTGGTAGTGCTGTTAGCTTTAGTGAAGCAAAATTCTCAAACTCTAGTACAGATCTTATTTGATCAACAGATAAATTTACATCTTTATTAATTAACTCAAGTCTATCCCCTGAGATTGCAAAGGAATAAAGCTTCCCATCATTTCCAGCTTTAAATGCAATATGATCAACATTAAATTGTTTATCTTTATATGATGGTACTTCTGTTACTAACGATTTAAATTTTAATTTTTCACCAAGCTGGATATTTGCCTTAATACTATCAATTTTATAGTCATTAATAGTTAGATTAAGGTTGTTTACATTTAGTGAATAAGCAAAGTAATAAAAAAGAAATTGTTTAAATAATTCATCATGACTTTCTAAATCAGTAACTACACTAAAAAGAGAAGCAATATCCAACGATGATGTACTTTCATTTTTTTGTAGTTTTAAATTTACATTAATGTTATTTACATCAACTTCAAATTTACCTTTTTTAGATAGTAAATTATGAATTATATGATAAGGATTATTGTAAACTGTTAGGTTTTCAATAGATACGTCTGCAATATCTTTGTATGTAAATTTAATATCATTAATTGTAATTTTGTTCTTTAAAATTCTATCTATCGAACTGAACGATAGAGAAAAATCTCTATCAGATGATAGTTTTTCTTCTATTGTTGAAACAATTAAAAATCCAGGAGAATCAATATTGAGCTGAAAATAAGTAAAGCATGAAACAAACACAAAAACAGACAGTATCAAAAGTGTAATGATCACGGTTGAAACTGTAGTATGATATTTCATTTTTACTCCATTTAATGATATTCTATTTTAAATAATAACAAATATCGGAGCCGATAGACAGTATGAAATCTTCTATACTTAAAAATTTTATAGTATTTGAAGGTCTTGATGGATGTGGAAAATCATCTCAGGTAAGACTATTAAAAGAACATTTAGAGAGAAAAGGGAAAAAAGTCGAAGTATCTTGTGAACCTACAGATGGACCTATTGGGAAAATGGTTCGTGATGTACTTCAGCATAAAGTAATTACAACTCCTAAAGCACTTGCTCTTCTATATGCTTCAGATAGAGAAGATCATCTTTTTCATGAAGATGTAGGTATAAAAGATAAAACAGCTAATGGCTATATCGAGATTTCAGATAGATATTTTTATTCATCTTATGCTTATCAAAGTGTTAATGTCGATTCAAATTATGTAAAGGAAATTAACAATTTTCCTTCTCCTGAGATATTAATATACATTGATGTACCTGTTGATGTTTGTTTAAGTAGAATCGATAAAAGAGGTGGTGAAAAGGAGCTTTTTGAGAAAAAAGAGTTCTTAGAAAAGGTAGATTTAAACTTCAAAAGTGCAATAAAAAATGTTAATCCAGAAACTAAAGTATTAGTTGTAAATGGGGAACAAGATATTAGTAAAATTGCAAAGGAAATAGCATTCTTTGTTGATAAAATTATAGGCTGAGAAAACTCAGCCTTAACGAATAAACATTGCGTCCCCATAGCTAAAGAAATGATATTTTTCTTTTATTGCATGGTTATATGCATTTAATATTTTTTCCTTTGATGAAAATGCTGAAACAAGCATTAGTAATGTGGATTCCGGTGTATGGAAGTTCGTAAATAAGCTATCGACAAACTTAAACTTATAGCCAGGAGTAATAAAGATATTTGTCTTTCTAGAACCAGCTTCAATATGCCCTTCTCTATCTGCAGCACTTTCAAGTGTTCTTACACTAGTAGTTCCCACAGCAACAATCTTTCTTCCTTCTGCTTTTGCCTTATTTAATAGTTCTGCAGTTTTAGCATCGATTGTGTACTTTTCGTAATGCATATGATGGTCTTCGATATTTTCACTTCTAACTGGTAAAAATGTACCTGGACCTACATGAAGTGTTACCTCTGCAATCTCAATTCCTCTATTTTTAATTTCATCGAGAATTTCTTTGGTAAAGTGTAATCCTGCAGTAGGACTTGCAACAGAACCTATATTCTTTGAATAAACAGTTTGATACCTAGTTTCATCAGAGAACGTATCCTCTCTTTTAATGTAAGGAGGGAGGGGAACATGCCCAACAAGTGAAAAAAATTACTCATCGAGTGGATTTTCAAATGATAATATTACACTTCCATCATCATTTTTTTTAGTTAACACTGCACTCGTAATTAAATTATTATTTGAGTCAAAGAAGGTATATTTTTTTCCTTCTTTTTGTTTTTTATT
>JAQYFM010000259.1 GCA_028723145.1 Spirochaetales bacterium
GCTTCTTTCTCTTTGCGAATGCTGGTGAACCAGCTCTCTTCATTGCCTTGGGATGTCCACATACATTAACACCAAGTCTTCTGCACTGCTTAAATCTAGGAGCCATGTTTCTTGCCATAGATTTATACCCTCCGAAAAATTGTTATTGCTAGATAAAAATCAGCTTGGATAGAATACTAAATATTATGCTATAGCGTCAATAGTTATTTCATTACTAACACACGTGTTGGATAGAAAAAACTCATTACTTCATCAGAAAAAATAGCATTTAAGATTAAATTATTACTTCCATATTGATAAACAAATAAGCCAATAATTGAAAATAACATCAAAGGTATATAGATAATTGAAAGTGTAAATGTAATCACTTGGTATTTTTCACCATTTCTAACTACATCATTTTCTAAATAGGGGAGTATCGTTGTTGAAAAAACAATCCCAAGAAATCCCCAAAAGAGTGAGTATAAAAGGTTTACCCTACCATCTAGATTTAAAAGGTAAGATGAGTAATCCCAGCTCATTGATGAGAGCAGCAATTCTTCCAAAATAGAGAAAAAATATTCAGCTAACGTACAGCTGACAACTGAGAAAATATAAATACCAAGTTTATTCTTATACCTTAGAGCATAAAGAGTTATTAACACAGCCCCAAGTCCATATATAGGATTACAAAGAGGGAAATACATTATTCCACTCTTCCACTCAACTACTCCACGAGTTAATAATGCCCATAGTGTTTCCCACAAGCCTCCAATTGTACCACCTATGAAAAAAACTGTTAGTATTAAATCTTCTTTATTTTCTTTAAACATAATAAAACTCCACATGTAGTTATGCATCAACCATGCCATGTGGAGTTTTTGGTGTTTTTTACCGCTAATTAATTATTAAATCTGAAGTGCATTATATCGCCATCTTGAACAATGTATTCTTTTCCTTCAAGTCTTAACTTACCTGCTTCTTTAACCTTTTGTTCAGAGCCATAGGTAAAGAGATCTTCACAGTTATAAACTTCAGCCTTAATAAAGCCCTTTTCAAAGTCAGTGTGGATTACACCTGCGCAACGTGGAGCTTTATCACCAGCATGGAAGGTCCATGCTCTATCTTCATCAGAGCCAGCTGTAAAGAATGTTCTAAGACCAAGAGTTTGATAAGCACTTCGAATTAAGTGGTTTAGCCCACTCTCTTCAAGACCAACTGCCTCCAGGAATTCTTTCTTTTCTTCAGGAGTATCGAGTGCAGCAATCTCACTTTCAATTTTGCCACAAATAACTACTACAGCAGAGCCTTCTTTTTTAGCTATTTCTTTTACAGTTTTAACGTAATCATTTTCTTCTAAGATAGAATCTTCATCGACATTACAAACGTAGATAACAGGCTTCATTGTAATTAAATGAAGATCATAAAGTGCTTTAATCTCATCTTCATCTGTAATAACAGAACGAGCTTGAATACCCTCGCTAAGAGCAGCCTTAAGCTTTTCAAGAATTGGAAGGTAAAATTCATTTTCCTTCTGCATCTCCTTATTTACTCTACCCATTCTGCTTTGCTTTTCATATCTCTTTTCAACTGTTTCTAAATCAGCAAGAGCAAGCTCGATATTAATTGTTTCAATATCATTTGCAGGATCAATTTTTCCATCAACATGGATGATATCACTGTTATCAAAGCATCTTACTACATGAGCAAGAACACCTACTTCTCTAATTGATGCTAAGAATCTATTACCCAAGCCTTCACCCTTGCTAGCACCTTTTACAAGACCTGCAATATCAACAAATTCGACTGTTGCAGGAATTACTTTAGCAGGAGGAATTAACTCTACAATTTTATCAAGTCTCTTATCTGGAACTGCTACCATACCGATATTTGGATCGATTGTACAGAAAGGATAGTTTGCAGCCTCTGCAGGTGCAGATGTTACTGCTGAAAATATAGTTGATTTACCAACGTTGGGAAGTCCAACGATACCACAGTTTAGTGCCATATTATTAACCTCGCTAGAAGCTTAATCCAAAACAGAACTCTTCACAATACCTTTAACATTAGTTAAAATTTTCACTAATCATGATAGAAACAGTATTAACAAAGAAAAGTGCCCTATTAGTCATCCCAATTGAAGAAGTAAATGATAGTGCTTTAAGAGAAGAAGAGCTTTGCTCCCTTGTAAAGACAATGGGAGTTGATGTTATCTCAAGTATTGTTTTTAGAGTTAGGGAATATAACAGTGCTACGATGCTTGGAAAGGGACAAGTAGAGGAAGTAAAAGAAAACATCTTATACTATGAACCAGACTTAGTAGTGTTCGATACCTCTCTTGAACCAAGAATCTTAAGGAATTTGGAAGCATCCCTTGATATTTGTGTAATTGATAGAGAAGAAGTAATCTTACAAATCTTTGCAGACCGTGCCCAAACAAAAGAAGCTAAACTACAAGTTGCCCTTGCAAGAGCAGAATACTCTCTTCCACGTCTAAGAAGACGTTGGGAGGAATTATCCCAGCAGAGGGGTGGTGTTAAAGGTAGTAGAGGTGCTGGTGAAAGACAGCTTGAACTTGATAAAAGAAAGTTAAGTGAAAGAATTATCACTCTTAAAAGAGAGCTTGAGGAAGTTAAAAAAATAAGAAATGTTCAAAGAAAAAGTAGGGATAAAAATAAAGCCTATTCCTTTAGCTTAGTTGGATACACAAATGCAGGTAAAAGTTCTCTGTTAAATTTACTAACCAATGCTAATACCTTTGTTGAAGATAAGCTCTTTGCCACTCTTGATCCAACTACAAGAGCTATGAAGCTAAAAGGTAGAGTTGATATTACAGTAACAGATACTGTAGGCTTTGTCTCAAACCTTCCTCATCACTTAATTAGTGCGTTTTCATCCACATTGGAGGAAGCAAAATATGCTGATACCCTAATAATTGTTGTCGATCTAGCTAATCCTGATTGCGAGAAGTGTCACCAAACCACATTAGAGGTATTATCGTCATTAGGGGCTGGAGATAACGATAAGATAATTGTTTTTAATAAAATCGACTCAATTGCAAATGAAATTGCCTATGAAAGACTAAAGGTCGCAATTCCAAACCACATTGAAATAAGTGTTAAAAACAAGGTAAATATCGACACCCTTATCGATGAAATGTATGAAAGAGTTATTAATAGTAAAAAACGCTTTACCGTTTATCTTGAACCAGAGGATGGTAAAGCGCTAAGTGAGATTTATTCAAAATACACTGTGTTATCGAATAAATATGAAGATGGGAAGATGGTAGTTGAATA
>JAQYFM010000260.1 GCA_028723145.1 Spirochaetales bacterium
AAAAGCTGCTAAAACACTACTGCTTGCTGGCCAGTATGAGATGAGAGTCAGCACCCATTCGGAACACATGGGTACTCTGGCGGAACCTGGATCAGGCTTTGAAGTTTCATATGAGAACTGGAAGCAAACCAGGGTTAAACCAGAAGCTGCAACCCTTTAGGGTGGCGGTAGTTCACATGGTATGTAAATGATTATTACCATGCAGAACCTGATGCTATTAAGGTTTTAAATGAAGAAAATATAGAAATAAATAAAAATACAATTGTCTTAAAAGGAAGTAGTGATATAGGTATAATCTTTTATCCTGGTGCAAAGGTTGAAGCTGAAAGCTATTTACCATTATTATCAAAGTTAAGGAATAGAGGATTTAATACTATCCTAGTTAAAATGCCATTTAACATGGCAATTTTTAACGCAAATGCTGCTGATAAAATCATAAATGAAAATACAGATATTAAATATTGGTATATTGCAGGACACTCAATGGGTGGTGCTATGGCGTCAAGTTATGCTGCAAAAAATCAAGATAAAGTTGAAGGCTTAATTTTATTAGGTTCCTATATTTATGGAGATTATCCTGAAGATAAAGCATTAACAATTTATGGCTCATTAAACCAAAGTGTAGAGGATAAAATCAATTACACAAAAAATATTATTGAAATTGAAGGTGGTAATCATGCTCAATTTGGAAACTATGGATTTCAAAAAGGTGATCTTGAAGCTACCATCTTAGCAGAAGAGCAACAAGATATAAGTGTTGATGCAATTGACCTATTCCTCACTCTACGAAGCGTTGATTGATAATACCAAATAACTTTTTTATATTCCTACTTGTTAGGAGACACTTTATGGATCAAATAAAAACTGGTGAATTGATAAGAAAATTTAGAATTGATAAAGGCTTAACACAAAGAGAACTTGCACAATTAATTAACGTAAGTGATAAAGCGGTATCTAAGTGGGAGTGTGGTAATGGAATGCCTGATTTATCAATACTTCCAAATCTTTCAAAAGTATTTGAACTAGATATAAGTGTCCTCTTAAATGGTGAATTAGAGGAGAATAGTATGAATAATGGAAACTTGAAGAATATTAATTTTTATGTTTGTCCTGAGTGTGAAAATATTGTTTCAAGCTTGTCTGAAGGGGAGTTTTCTTGCTGTTCAAGAAAACTTGAAGCTCTTAAACCAATTAAAGCCTCAGAAGATGAAAAGTTAACTATTGAAACTAATGATGGAGAGTTGTTAGTCACATCTGATCATGCAATGGAAAAGGATGGATATATTTCATTTATTGCATATGTTTCTTGTGATACTTTAATTATGAAAAAGCTATACCCTCAATGGGGCGTTAATGTTCGATTCCCATTTGCTCGTCATGGAGTATTTTACTTTTATGACACCAAGAAAGGTTTATTAGTTCAAAGATTTTAACTAATAGCAGTTTGTCAAATCTAGATTTGACAAATCGTGATTTGACAAATGTGTGATCTTTACCTCTATAAATATACAATGTAAAATTATTATTTATGAGAATAGAGAAACTTCCTCCAGGAATTTATGAACAGTTAATAAATCAAGAAGTTCAAGAATCTCTTGAAAAGATAGACTCCCAATTAACAAAGAAAGATAAAATTGATGAAGGGCTTTCTTCAATTGTTTTGAGTCAGTATGTTAAAAATGCTGTAAGAGAAGCTCTTGATCAAACAAGTAATACTAAAGAACAATTTAAGCTTGTAAATGATGTTATTTCCTTGCTTTCTAATAAGGTAAATAAATCATTTGAAGACTATAAATTAACAAATAATAATGAATCCCTTGTTGAAATAAAAAGACAAGAAGAGGTATTAGTTTCAGAGAAGAAAAGGCCCTTATCTTCGTTAACGCATAGTTATTTATTTACAGGTGATACCGATATGAAGCTTGTAAATGAGTTAAATAGAGAAATTGTAACAGCCGATAGAATTGACATGCTTGTTTCATTTTTAAAGGTAAGCGGACTAGAT
>JAQYFM010000261.1 GCA_028723145.1 Spirochaetales bacterium
CAAAGTGGAAGAAATAGTTAATAATCGCCTCGATTACTACGACTCTTGTTATGACAAAATGAGTGATATTGGTTCTCATCTAATTAATGATGAGGATGGTATTTTAACTACATGTTTTCCAGAGCACTCATTTTTCTTATCTCTATATAAGGCAAGATTAGCTAATAAGAGATTTTGTGTTTTTGCACCAGAAACTAGACCTTATCTACAAGGTGCAAGACTAACAAGTTCCTCTCTTAGTTTAATGGGTTTTGACCACTATTTAATTACAGATAATATGGTTGGAACCTTTATAAGAGAGGGAAAAATAACTAAGTACATGACTGCTGCAGACCTAGCTATAAAGGATTTAACCGTTGTTAATAAAATAGGAACATTTCAAAACGCAGTAGTTGCAGCTACCTTCAACATCCCTTACTATGCCTTTGCTATTAGTTTTGATCAAACAAAAAAGGATATTAATGATATTGTTATTGAATATCGTGATAGCGAGGAAGTTAAAAACTTTAGAGGTGTAAAGACTACACTTGATAGTGTTAAAGCAATTTATCCATGTTTTGATATTATTCCATCAAAGTATGTAAGTGGGGTAATTACACCAGATAAGCTATTTTTAAATGGAGAAAAAAGATGAAAGCACTAATACTAGGTACAGGTGGTGATAAATTAGCTTTTAAGGAGGCAGAAAAAAAGAGTGGAAGTAACCATTTTGGTGAATATGAATATTACCAAGCAGATGATTTAATAGTTCTACCTCGCCATAAAATGGCTCACTCCGTAGCACCTCATTTAATTAATTATAGAGCAAACATCCATGCTCTTAAGGATTTAGAGTGTGAGGAGGTTATTTCTGTTTATGCTGTTGGATCAATTAGTGATAAACTACTTCCTGGTGAAATTGGTTATGTTACAGACCACATTGATATGACACACTCAAGAAATAATTCTTTTTTTGATGGAACATTTTACAGCCTAAAGCATGTTAATGCAGAAAATCAATTTTCAAGTGCTTTGCAGGAGAGGATAAAAAAGGTTTTACCTGCTATTAAAGGTGATTTAATATACGTTACAACACAAGGTCCAAGACTAGAAACTAAAGCGGAAATTAGAGCATACAAGGCAATGGGATGTGATGTTGTTGGAATGACTCTTTCAACTGAAGCTGATTTAATTAATGAGCTTGAAATACCTAACTTAGCTATTTGTTACTCAATTAATATGGCAGCAGGTTTAAGTAGTACAGATCTTGAATTTATTGGGGATGATGAGGTTAATAAGATTTCCCAAACTATTGTTGATAGCGCTATAAAGGTTTTACTAAATGAATGATAATTTTTTTACTTGGATTAAGGAAAACGAAGGTTATTTAGAGCCATTAAATGAGGTTGTCCAGAGATTAAATAAAAAAGCAAATGTGCTTTGTATTGGGCAATATAGCATTTTAGGAGGAGCCTTAATTAAGGATATTGTTGGTGCTAATGTTGATATCCTACTTGATGAAGATAGCAATATTGATCCTACTATGCTAGAGCAATTAAACCTTAATAGGGTTAGCTCAATAAAAGATTCATATACATTTGTGTTTATGCCAATTTATATCAATACAATAAATAAGGATTTAGTTGTTCCTCTTTTATTTGATGTATATGAAAAAATGAAAAAGAGCAGTGAGTTTTTGGTTTATTTTCTTTCATCTGCAAGGGTAGAACCAAAGCCATTAGAATTAATGCCAGCTTTTTACAATGAAGAAGAAAAAATGTTAGTTAAGCTTTATACTGCAGAGGATGTAATTAATACGCTTTCAACACTTGGCTTTAAGTTTAGTAAGATTGATTACTTAGCTGTTAATTCCCCATATAGGATTGTTTATGTAGATTGTTTGAAGATTATTCCATAGGGCTTGAAAATAAATAAAGTAGTGTTAGATTAATAATGTAGGAGCAAAAAAGATATGAAAAAAAGTGTTTTAATTACTTACATTATTTCTGCTATTTTAATTGTTTTAAGCTTTGTTTTAGTTTTCTTTGCAATTAGAACATCTTATACTACTCAATCATATAGATTAGGTCACATGGTTTACACATCAACAGTAATGGTTAGGAACCAAACATCTGTTTTACTTGATACATTTTCAAAAATGAGTTTCTTTTTAGGTGTTGTAGGTGTAATTGTGGCAACAATATGCCAGGTTACAAATCATAAGAGTTGTAATTGTGATGAAAAGGAAAAAGAAACTATTTCAGGTTATACAGTTTGTGATGAATGTAAGTGTGAGGAAAAAGAGAGTGTTGACAAGGAGTTAGAAAAATAGGTATCCTTACACTCGCGCAAAAATTAATCCTTAAGGAGTAAAACATGTCAAAAGCACATAGAGGAACAGGTATTAGAGAGCTTCCTAATCAGGGAAAGGCTACATGCCCAGTTTGCAAGAGAGAAAGTGTTAAGTGCCTTTATGAAGTAGAAATTGAAGGTGCTAAGGCTAATGTTTGCAAGCAGTGCAACGCTAAGCTCAAGAAATAATCATTTTGTTCATCAAGATGTTGTGCCGGGGGTATTGATTCTCCCGGTTTTTATTTTTAATGTGGTATTGTTATGGTTTTCTATTTAGTAGGAATTAAAGGAACTGGAATGAGCCACCTTGCTGCTTTCTTAAGGGCGCAAGGAAATATTGTTTTAGGCTGTGATGTTGAAGAGGATTTCTTTACAGCGCCAATTTTAGCTGGAATAAAAATTAATTCCTTTGATGATGAATTAAGTGAACACATTGATGCACTAATTTATTCTGGTGCATACAATGATAAATTAAATGTTATTAATTATTGTAAATTAAAGGGCGTTCCAATTTATTCCTACCCAGAATTTCTAGCTTTACTTTCAAACAGTATTAAAACCTATGGGGTATCAGGAACACATGGAAAGACAACAACTACTGCATATACATCGTATTTACTTAAAAGTTTAAGTTTTAAGGGAGGTGCGATATTTGGTTCTTTTCTACTTGATTTATCTATTTATAATGAAGGAAAAGATGCATTAGTCATTGAAGCATGTGAATATAAAAACCACTTTAATCTATATCAATTAGCTGGTTTAGTTATTACAAATATTGATTTTGACCACCCTGATTACTTTAAAACTCTTGATGATGTAAAGGAATCTTTTCATCAGAGATTTTTAACACTAAGCCAAAATGGCGTAGTTATTTGTCACTCTAGTGCTTACAATATTGTTTCTAGATGGGAGTGTGAAAGACCTGATATCAAGGTAATTGTTTATTCAAAGGGTAAATACAGTGTTCTTAATAGCTATGATGGCTATGAAGTTGATGGTATAAAAATAAATACATGTGAAAAAAATCACTTAATTTTAGATGATATTGTTGCAGCAATGCTTTTTAGCGCAGTAATAATATTAAGAAATAATAATAAAGTATTAAGTGATAACAATATTCACCAAGAGTTAATTAAGTTAGCTCCCTTTATTCCTGCATTTCCTGGAGTTGCCTCTAGAGGTGAAGTAGTCCAAATAAAAAATAATATTACATTTATCTCGGACTATGCTCATCATCCCAATGAGATAAAAACTTGTATTGATAACACAAGACAGAAATATCCTTCTAGCAGAATTGTTGTTTTATTCATGCCTCATACGGCATCTAGAACTAAAGCATTGTTGAAGGAATTTGCATCAGCATTAAGCTTAGCAGATGATGTTTTTATTCAAAATGTTTATTCTTCAGCAAGGCATGATGAGGTAAAGGAGAATTTATCTTTAGCACTAACAAAAGAAATAGAAAAAAAGGTCTTTAGATCCTTTTTATCAAAGATAAATCAAGTAGTTTATATAAAAGACGATGATAGTGCTGTTGATATAGTAT
>JAQYFM010000262.1 GCA_028723145.1 Spirochaetales bacterium
TGATCCTGAGATTACATATGATGATGCAAAGGCTACAAGAAGTGATGTAATAATTGCAACTGGAAGAAGTGACTATCCAAATCAAATAAATAATGTATTAGGATTCCCAGCAATCTTTAGAGGTGCACTTGATGTAAGGGCTACAAGGATAACTGAGAACATGAAAAGAAGTGCAGCATTTGCACTAGCATCTCTTGCTAGAGAAGATGTACCAGAAGAAGTGTTTAAAGCATATGGTGGAGAACACTTTAGCTTTGGTAGGGACTACATAGTTCCAAAGCCATTTGACTCAAGAGTTGTACCAACTGTTGCTAAGGCTGTGGCAGAAGAAGCAATGAAAGATGGTGTTGCTAGAGTAAAAATCGATGATTTGGAAGAATATAAGAATCAATTATTTCAAAGATTAAGTAATAGTCTTTGATACAACATAACTATTGAACTAAAAATGAGAGTTATTTCCATCCACAAGGAGTAATAACTCTCAACATTTGATAAATCACATTTAATAAATTTAAACTTTCTATTTAACTGTTTTGCTATATTTATTTACGAAAATTCCTTTTATGAAGATTTAAACTATTTTATTGTATAGATAGCAAGCAGATAATTATGAAATATATTTAATACGTTATATAAAGGAATAGTTTTAAAAAGCTGTTCAACTAATTGCTGCCTTACTAAATGTAGTTTTGAATCATGGCGATATGACTATATTGATACCATCAATCAACACTTCTTAAAAAAATGTCATAAAAAACTTTTTGTTGCCATAAATCCTTATATTATAGTATTATGGCGTATAATAACATTTTAGAGGGGTGTTATGGATAAAATAGCTTCTTTCCACTTGGAAAACTATAAAACAAAACCTGATATCATCTGCCAGGTTCCTGGCGTATGTACTTTAATGGGCGCATTTGCTGACTTTTGTAAAGGATATTCGATAACGGGTACTGGAACATTAGGTTTAAGAATTGCACTCTCAAGAAGAGATGATGAATGGGTTAGAATCTATAACGCAACTAGAAATGATAAAAAGCAGTTTTCATACTCTCAAATGAAGTATAGAAAAGAAGATAAGTGGGCAAACTTCATTAAAGGAGCCCTTAATATCCTCTTAGAAGAAAACATAATGCCTCTTCAAGGACTTGATATCACAATAAAGGGAGCTCTTTTATTTTGTGATAACCTAACAATATCTGTAGCATTAACTGCAGGTTTATTAACAGCTTTAAATAGTGAATTTTCACTTTCCCTTGATAAAGCTACAATAATAAGACTTACTTATGCAGCAATTACTAAGTTTAGCAATCTTAATTGTCGATTTAGAGATATCATCACACTAATGTATGCTGAAGAAGGTAATGTATTTAGCTTTGATTTACAGACAATGAACTATACCCTTCGTCCTTTTACCTTTAACAGGGATGATGCATATTGTTTAGTTGTAGATCCAAATGTACCACCTCAGATCTTACGTGAAGAAATCGAAGAAAAGAGACAAGAGGCTCATGATTGTTGTAAAAAACTATCAACAAGCCTTCCTAAGGAATATAAGTTAAGAAACTACCCAATTAAAGACTTAAAAAGTCATATCATTGCTGAGTTATCAGAGCATGAGAGAAGAACTTGTGAATACGTTATTACAGAAACTATCTCAACTCAAAAAGGTATGAAGGCCTTAGAGAGTGATGATGCAGTTTCTTTTGCAAAGCAGCTTTCAAGTATTTACTTTGGAATGCGTGATGTATTTGAAATAACTTGTCCTGAGGTTGATTGGCTTATTAAAAGAGCTGGTGAAACTGAGGGTATCTTTGGTGCATCATTAGTTAGTAATGGTGCAACAGGTTCTATCTTCTTAGTTTTAGATAAAAAAGGAGAGGAGTCATATCAGCAGGTATTAAATGAATATAAGAGGATATTTGACTTTACTCCTGAAACAAGACGATTCCTACCAGGAAGTAGCATAAAGGTAATTAAAAATTGATTATTCTACTCACAAACGATGATGGATATGAAAGTGAAGGAATTAGAACTCTTGAAAGAGTTCTAGCTTCCTATGGTCATGAGATATGGGTATGTGCACCAAGTGGAAATAGAAGTGCACAGTCGCATGCAATGAATATTATTTCTCCTGTTAAGTTAACTAAGTACAAAGATAAACACTACCATTGTAGTGGCACACCAACAGATTGTATTTTATATTCATTAAAAGCAAATGTATTTAAATCACTTCCAGACTGTATTATCTCAGGAATTAATCATGGATATAACTGTTCATCTGATATTTTGTACAGTGGTACTTGTGGAGCTGCATCAGAAGGTGTTATGCATGGTATACCTTCTATAGCACTCTCTGCTGAAAGAGGAAATGATAAAGAATTTTGCTTTGAATCAGCTGCAACTTTCGTAGCAAAAAACATAGATAAGTTACTTTCTTTAACTACAAATGATTCCTTTGTAAACCTTAATTTCCCAACCCCACACACAGATAAGGTAGTTGTATCAGAGTTGGGTATGATTTCTTATTCTGATACTGCAATTCCAATTGAAGAAAGTGATGGAACAATTACTTTCCGTTTAGCTTCTGCTGGAAATGTTGAAAAGACAATTATCTCTGATAATACAACAGATCTGCATGTTGCCTCTTCAGGTGATATCTCATTAAGTGTAATTAAGATAATGCCTCAGTTAAACCATGAAAAGCAGGAAGAAGCAAAAAGGATTTTTAATGCGTAAGTGGGAAGATATTTGTAATAAATGTGGTCTTTGCTGTCATCAAAAAGTAGTTGCTGAGGATTTTCTCCTTCTAGACTTAGCAGAGACCTGTGAGTTTCTTGATAAAGAAACAAATCTTTGCACTATCTATAAAGATCGATTTAAAAAGTGTAAGGACTGTAAAAAGGTTACTCCCTTTATGGCAGCCTTTTCTCCTGTTTTACCTGCAACTTGTGCGTATGTAAAACTGTTTCAAAAGTACCATCTTAGATTTTGCAAGATGGAAAGTGTATTTAGTGAACATATTTTTGATTAGCGATGTATGACTTATTTTTATTTCTAGGACAATCCAATATGGCAGGACGTGGAGATAAGTTAAAATCTCCACAATTAATCGATGGTGCGGGTTTTGAATTTCGCGCAATCACTGATCCAACAAAGCTTTACCCAATAAGTGAACCCTTTGGGAAAGATGAAAATAAAGTTGATGGAATAAATGATCAAAATAAAAAGACAGGTTCATTAGTCACTTCATTTGTAAACACACTTTATACAAGAACTAATATTCCTATTGTAGGTATTAGTGCTTCAAAGGGTGGAAGCTGTATCTCTCAGTGGCAAATTGATTCAAAAGAGGGGTACTTAAAGGATGCAATTGAACGTCTTGAAAAAGCAAAAGAATTCCTAAACGGTTCCATAAGACATATCTACACATTATTCTTACAAGGCGAAAGTGATGGGGACAAAAATACAAGTGAAGAAATCTATATTAAAGATTTTAACTCAATGTACTCCCACTTAAAACATCATGGAGTTGAAAAGCTATTTTTAATTGAAATTGGAAGATGTAATATCAAGGATCAAGAGCATAGATATGATGAGATAAGAAATGCTCAAAGAAAACTTGATGATGTAGTAATTGTTTCTTCAATTTTAATTGGTGAAGAAATGAAAGATGAGTTTCATTTCTTTCAAGAAAGTTATAATAAAGTGGGCCATGATGCAGCACTCAATATCCCATCAAGCTATTTATAGTATTTAGATACTTTAAAAAAACATACAAAAGGAATATAATCGTTTCATTATGAAAGAATTAACTGCAAATCAATTAAGACAAATGTATATTGACTTCTTCGTATCAAAGGGACACCACCAGATCTCTGGTGCATCACTTATACCGGAGAATGACCCAACAGTATTATTTACTACAGCAGGTATGCATCCACTTGTACCATACATCCTTGGTCAAGAACATCCAGCAGGAAACATGCTTGTTGACTACCAGAAGTGTATTAGAACAGGTGATATCGATGCAGTAGGTGACCCACACCACCTTACATTCTTTGAAATGCTTGGTAACTGGTCTCTTGGTGCATACTTTAAGGAAGAGGCTATTGAATATAGCTTTGAATTTTTGACAAAGCACCTTGGAATTGATCCAGAAAGACTATCTGTAACAGTCTTCAGAGGTGATGACGAAGTTCCTCGTGATGATGTTGCAGCTGCTAAATGGGAAAGCCTTGGAATTAGTAAAGATAGAATTTACTTCATGCCAAGAGAAGATAACTGGTGGGGACCAGCAGGTGAAACAGGTCCTTGTGGTCCAGACTCAGAGATGTTCATAGATACAGGTCGTCCAGCTTGTGGCCCTGACTGTAAGCCAGGTTGTAAGTGCGGAAAGTACTTTGAGATTTGGAACGATGTATTTATGGGTTATCGTAAGGAAGATGACGGAACATTCAAGGAAATGGCAAGAAAGTGTATCGATACTGGTATGGGTATTGAGAGAACAATTGCTATCTTACAGGGTAAAAAGAGTGTTTACGAGACAGAGGTCTTCCAACCAATTATCCATCAAATTGAAGCTTTAACTGGTAAAAAGTATGGTGAAGTTGAAGATGATGATATGTCAATCAGAATTATTGCTGACCACGTAAGAACTTCATGTTTCATCCTAGGTGATCAAAAGGGTATGGCTCCATCAAATGTAGGACAGGGTTATATTCTTAGACGTTTAATCAGAAGAGCTGTTAGACATGGTAAGAAACTTGGAATTGAAAAGCACTTCTTAAGTGAGCTTGCAACAGTAGTTCTTGATCTCTATGGTAATGCATATCCAGAGCTTATTGAGCATAAGGATTTCATCTTCACAGAGCTTGAGAAGGAAGAAGCTAAGTTCTCTGATACACTTGTTAAGGGTGAAAAAGAGTTTGAGAAGATGCTTCCTAACTTAATGAGAGGTAACTCAAGAGAAATTTCAGGTCGCTTAGCATTTAAGCTTTATGATACATATGGCTTCCCAATTGAGCTTACTATCGAGCTTGCTAAGGAGCATGGATTTACTGTTGATGAAAAAGGCTTTGCTGAAGCATTTGAAAAGCACCAGCAGATCTCAAGAGCAGGTGCTGAAGGCACCTTTAAAGGTGGTCTTGCTGATAACAGTGAAGCTACTACAGCTCTTCACACTGCAACACACCTCCTCCACAAGGCTCTTTGTGTAGTACTTGGTGGTTATGTTAAGCAGCTTGGTTCAAATATTACAGCTGAACGCTTAAGATTTGACTTTAATAACCCAGCTCCACTTACAAAAGAACAACTTAAAGCCGTTGAAGACCTTGTAAACGAACAAATTCAGAAGGACTTACCTGTAATTTGTGAGACAATGACACTTGAAGAAGCTAGAGAGCAGGGTGCTGCCGCTCAATTCGATGCTAAGTATGGCGAGAAAGTAAAGGTATATTCAATTGGTGATTTCTCTAAAGAAGTATGTGGTGGTCCTCACGTTGAACACACAGGTAATATGGGTAAGTTTGTTATCAAGAAGGAACAATCTTCCTCAGCTGGTGTTAGAAGAATCAAGGCAGTTCTTGAGAAATAAAAATTAATAAAACTTCTTATAAAAGTCCCCCTAAAAAGGGACTTTTGTTGTCTTTGCCTACAAACAATAATATATGATATAATTAATTATCTAATTAGGAGAGAGATAATGGGAACATATGTTAATCCAAGTTTAGAAAAACTTAGTAAAGCAAAAAAGAAACAATACTATGTTGATAAATCTATGATTATCTCAAAATTAAATGTTTTAGTAGAAAGTGGAAATCGATTTGTCTGTGTCTCACGACCAAGAAGATTTGGAAAGACAATGGCTGCAAATATGATAGCTACTTACTACTCAAAAGGTTGTGATTCCCATGAAATCTTTTCTGATTTAGAAATATCAAAAGACCCATCCTTTGAAGAATATATAAATAAATACACTGTCATAAAAATTGATATGAATGATATTGTTTCTTCGAGAGTAAATCAGAGTGTAGTAGATTACTTAACTCAAGAAGTAATAACAGAATTAAAACTAATTTTTCCCAATATTAATTTAGATGGTGAATTAAGCTTGTCAACTGCAATTAAAAGAATATATGCACAAACAGGTGAGAAATTTGTATTTGTAATAGATGAATATGATGTAATTGTTAGAGATGAATTATATTCATCAGAATTAGATGGCTATTTACAAATGTTAGTTTCTTTATTTAAAAGTGAAGATGTAAATAATTCAATAGCATTAGCATATCTAACAGGCATAATGCCAATAATAAAGGAAAAGACACAATCTAAATTAAATAACTTTATAGAGTATACAATGCTTAGTCCAAAAGGTATGGCTCCATATATGGGCTTTACTGAAGATGAAGTAAAGAAACTTTG
>JAQYFM010000263.1 GCA_028723145.1 Spirochaetales bacterium
GAAATATATGTTAAATTTAGTAAATAATGGTATTAATAGTTGTAATCTTCCTGACGATAAAGGTTTCTTTGGCACTTATGGTGGTTCTTTTATTCCTCCACAGCTACAAGAGGTAATGGATGAAGTGGCGAGGGAATATGAAAGAATTAGCAAGGATCCAGAGTTTATTAAAGAACTCAATGACCTTCAAGCACACTATACAGGAAGGCCTTCTCCGGTGTACTATGCCAAGCGCCTTTCACAGGCCGTTGGAGGAGCACAAATCTATCTTAAGAGAGAAGATTTAAACCACACAGGAGCACATAAGATAAACCATTGTATTGGTGAAGTTTTGCTTGCAAAGAAGATGGGTAAAAAGAAGGTAATTGCAGAAACTGGTGCAGGACAACATGGAGTAGCCCTCGCAACTGCAGCAGCTCTCATGGGTCTTGAATGTGATATCTACATGGGTGAAATCGATGTTATGAAGGAAGCTCCAAATGTATCTCGAATGAAGGTATTAGGGGCAAAAGTTATTCCGGTAAAATCAGGTACACGATCATTAAAAGATGCAGTAGATGAAGCATTTAAAGCCTATTTACAAGACCCTATTAACCAAATTTATTGTATTGGTTCTGTAGTAGGTCCTCATCCTTTCCCGATGATGGTTAGAGATTTCCAATCTGTAATTGGATTTGAAGCAAAAAAACAAATTCAAGAAATGACAGGACAGCTTCCTAATAGTGTTGTTGCATGTGTAGGAGGTGGTTCTAATGCAATGGGTATTTTTTCTGCCTTTATTGAAGATAGTTCAGTTAAGCTCTATGGTGTTGAGCCTGCAGGTATGGGCCTTGATACACCTAATCATGCAGCTACAATTGCAAAGGGCACAGAAGGTATCTTACATGGCTTTAAGTCTTTAGTAATTCAAGATGAAAAAGGTAATCCTCTGCCTGTATATTCAATCGCTTCAGGCTTAGACTATCCTGGCGTTGGACCTCAACATAGCTATCTACACTCTATTGGTAGAGTAAACTATAAAACTGCTACAGATAGAGAAGCTGTTGAAGCCTTCTATGCACTTTCAAGAATGGAAGGTATTATTCCAGCTCTTGAATCAAGTCATGCCGTTGCATATGCAGTAAAATTAGCCCAAGAGAGCAAAAAAGATGATATTATCCTTGTTAACCTTTCAGGTAGAGGTGATAAAGATATTGATTTTGTAATGCAAAACTACCCTCTTGTAGATTATGAACCAGAGGAAAACCCTACAAATAGTTATCAAGAGTTCCTTTCGCACATACAAATTAGAAGGAAATAGTATTATGGCATGTGAAAAAACATGCCATTTTTTATCTCTCCTGCTTGAATACATAAAGGCTTTGTGATAAAGCTATGAGCCATGAAAATTCTCATTCAGATTTCAGTGATTTTCACTATATGTCTTATAGGAGAGGCCCTTTCTGCTATCATTCCATTTCCAGTCCCAGCCTCTATAATTGCACTACTACTTTTATTGGTCCTTTTATTAACAGGGCTTATTAAAGTAGACCATATTAAAGAAAAGAGTGATTTTTTACTTACTAATATGGCTTTCTTTTTCGTACCTGCTGGTGTAAAGATTATTGAGCACTTTGAGACAATTAAATCAATTTGGCTCCCAATCTTTATTATCGTGATTGTAAGTACAGTTTTAGTTTTCTGTACAACAACACTAACAGTTATATTAGTTAACAAATTAACTGGAGGGAAAAAATGAAAGAAGCTGTTTTTTCTTCCCCATTATTTGGCATTTCAATTTCAATTATCGCTTATTATATAGGCGTTGTTTTAAATAAGAAAACCAAGATTGCTTTAGTAAATCCACTCCTTATTAGCTATGTTATAATTATTTCATTTTTGAAAGTATTTAACATTCCTCTTGAGTGGTATCTTAATGGAGGAGATTTTATTAATCTCTTCTTAACACCTGCAACAGCAGTACTTGCACTTACTATTTATCGCCAGAGAAAGCTAATAAAAGAAAACTTTCTAACAATAGCTTTAGCAACTTTTGTTGGAGCAATTACTTCAATTGTATCTGTATTAGCACTTTGTAAATTATTCTCTTTGTCAGATCCAATTACCTATTCACTGCTTCCTAAGAGTATTACAACACCAATGGCAATTGCTGTTAGCTCATCAATTGGTGGAATTGAATCTATTACAGTACTTGCAGTAATAATTACAGGTGTTACTGGTAATATCTTAGCACCTGTTTTAATAAAGCTATTAAAGGTCAAAGATCCAATAACACAAGGTGTTGCAATTGGAACCTGCTCCCATGCTGTAGGAACAAGTAAAGCAGTTGAGCTTGGAGATGTTCAAGGAGCAGTATCCTCAGTTGCACTTACCTTCACAGGTATTATTACTGTCGTTTTATCACTTATTATTTTCAACTTTATTTAAAGGTTGAAAGCCATTACCAAGGACCTGATAAGCATCATTAATAAACATGAATGCTGTTGGGTCCTCTTCATGTACAATCTTTTCAAGTGTCATTAATTGGTTGTTATGAACAACAACCATCAACATATTTCTTTCTTTTGAAGTGTATATTCCTGTTCCTCTAAATAATGTACCACCATGATGGAGTTCGGTAATTACTCTTCTTGAGATATCAGGACATCGTTCATTTGAGAAAATAAAGGCCGTCTTTGCAAGACTTGTTCCAACCTTAACAACCATTAAATTAATCATTGTTCCAGAAATATACATGGCAATAAATGCCATTAAGGTATTTCGCAGGCCAAAGAAAAAAGTTCCTATCATCACGACAGAAATGTTCATTAAAAATTCAATGCTTCCTACTGCAAATGGAGTGTGCTTTGCAACTATTTGAGCCAGGATATCTGTTCCTCCACAGTTAGAGCCCGCTCTCATTACAATACCAATTCCACTACCAACTAAAACACCATATGCAATTGCGGATAATAAGACATTTACAGAATCTGAGTAATCAAGGAAACCTTTATATTGAGTCAGATTTCCTATCAAAGACACCCATACAGAAAGTAATGTAGAGCCAACAAATACCCTTAAGCCATATACAGAACCAAAGACCTTCATACCAAGTAAGAATAGTGGAATATTGATACACATCATTACTACACCTGGGTCAAATCCCAATGAGTAGTACAGTATTGTTCCAACACCAGTAACTCCACCACCTGTTAATTTTGCTGGATTTGAAAAGAGCGCTATGCCACATGCAGCGACAAAAGTTCCGAACACGATTCTAAGATAGTCATACACGACTCTTAATTGTTTTCTACCACACATAACAAGACAAATTATGTATAGCCAAATATATTTTTGCAACCACTATTTTTACCCTCTAATAGTTGAAATATGCATATGTTTTGAGATATAGTTTTTAGTGGATAATCTTATAGTAAAAATAAAATTATATAAAATAGGAGAAAGCTTACATGTTATCACTGTTAGCGAATTTGCCAAAAGAAGTACTTGTCAAGCAAATTCAAGATGGCTTAGTCCTTCTTGTACTTGGTATGGGCACTGTATTCGTCTTTTTGACTATTCTCATTTTCACAACAAAGCTTTTGAGCAAGGTATGTGCACGTTTTGCTCCTGCAAAGCCAGCTACTCCTGCTCCTAAAAAAAGCACTGCAGCACCACAGAATTCAGGTGTAAATAAAGATGCCGAAATTGCAGCTGCCATCGCAGCCGCTTATGCGCGTTCAAACAACTAAAACCAAAGGATTAACAAATGGCAAAGAAGAAAATTAATTTCATGTGTACAGCATTCCGTGACGGCTTCCAGTCTGTTTACGGCGCAAGAGTTTTCACAAAAGACTTTATGCCTGCAGTTGCAGCAGCAAGAGAAGCAGGAATTACTCATTTTGAAGCAGGTGGTGGTGCTCGTTTCCAGGCTCTCTACTTCTACACAAATGAAGATGCTTTCAAGATGATGGATGAGTTTAGAGAAGTTGCAGGTCCAGATGCAAACCTTCAGACACTTTCAAGAGGTGTTAACGTAGTAGGTCTCGATTCTCAGCCAAGAGATATTATTAAGCTCCATGCTCAGATGTTTAAGAAGCATGGTATGACAACAATCAGAAACTTCGATGCATTAAACGATGTAAATAACCTTATCGACTCAGGTAGAGCAATTCACGAAGCAGGCTTAAAGCACGAAGTAACTGTTACAATGATGAGTCTTCCAGATAGCTATCATGCAGCAGCTCACAACCCAGAGTTCTATGAGAAGATTCTTCGCCAGATTCTTGATGCAGGTATCCCATTTGATTCTCTCTGTTTCAAAGATGCTTCTGGTACATCAACTCCTCACAATGTATATGAGACAATCAAGAGAGCTAGAAAGCTCCTTGGACCAAACGTAAATATCGTTTTCCACTCACATGAAACAGCTGGTGTTTCAATTCAGCAGTACATGTCAGCTATTGAAGCTGGTGCAACACAGGTTGACCTTTCAATGAGCCCATGTTCAGGTGGTACATGTCAGCCAGACATCCTTACAATGTGGCATGCATTAAGAGGTACAGACTATGACCTCGGAATCGATGTTAACAAGGTACAGGAAGCTGAAAGAGTTTTTGAAAACTGCATGAAGGATTACTTCCTCCCACCAGAGGCAACAAAAGTTAATCCAAACATCCCATTCTTCCCTCTTCCTGGTGGTGCTCTTACAGCTAATACTCAGATGCTCCGTGATAACAACCTCATGGATAAATATCCAGAGATCGTTGAAGCTATGGGTGATGTTGTTAAGAAGGGTGGTTTCGGTACTTCTGTAACTCCTGTTTCACAGTTCTACTTCCAGCAGGCATTCAATAACGTAATGTTTGGACCATGGAAGAAGATTGCTGAAGGCTATGGTAAGATGGTTCTTGGTTACTTTGGTAAGACTCCAGTTGAACCAGATCAGGAAGTTGTAAAGGCAGCAGCAGAACAGCTTAAGCTTGAGCCTACAACAGAAAAGGTTGTTGACCTTAACGATAAGAACCCTAATAAGGGTAGAGAAGCAGCTATCAAGATGCTTAAGGAAGCTAACCTTGAAGAAAGCGAAGAAAACATCTTTATTGCAGCTAGCTGTAAGGAAAAGGGTATCCTTTATCTCACAGGTAAAGCTAAGGTTAATGGTGTTAGAAAAGTTGAGAAGGAAGCTCCTAAGAGTGCTCCAGCAGCTAAGAAGAATACTTCTGGTGAATACACAGTTACAGTTAATGGCACAGCTTATGGTGTTAAACTTGATGGTGCTAATGCAATTGTTAATGGCGTTTCTTACCCTCTCTCAATTGCTGACGGACTTAAGGTTGCCGCAGCTCCAGCAGCAGCTCAGGTTGTTGTAACAGGTTCTCAAGATGTAACAGCTCCAATGCCAGGCCTTATCTTAAAGATGAATGTTAAGGTTGGTGATGAAGTTAAGAAGAACCAAGAGATTGCAGTAATGGAAGCTATGAAGATGGAAAACCCAATCTATGCTCCATGTGATGGTAAGATTACAGCAATCAAGGCTAACCAGGGTGATCAGCTCCAGGCTGGAGATGTAATTCTCTCAATCGGTGGCACACAGGTTGTTCAAGCAGCTCCTGCTCCAGCAGCAGCTCCTGTAGCAGCTCCAGTTGCAGCACCAGCAGGTGGTACAGAAGTTAAGGCTCCAATGCCAGGTCTTATCCTCAAGCTCAACGTTAAGAAGGGTGATCAGGTTAAGAAGAACGATGAAATCGCTGTAATGGAAGCTATGAAGATGGAAAACCCAATCTACGCTCCATGTGATGGCGTTGTATCAGATATCTCAGTCAACCAGGGTGATCAGCTCCAGGCTGATGACACTATCATGGTAATCGCTTAAGGAGTGATAGATGAGCAGTATTCTCAATGGATTAGTTGAGCTGGCAAAATCTACAGGTATCTATGGCTTTCTCCAGTCAGGTGGCTGGGGAAACGCTGTAATGATTCTTGTCGGCTTCTTCCTCTTTTATCTTGCTATTAAGAAGGGCTTTGAGCCACTTCTCTTAGTTCCAATTGCAATGGGTTGTGTACTTTCAAACATCCCATTCGCATATATCGCTGGTGCTCCAGATCCAACAAACGGCGCTATTGGATTTATCCAGATTCTCTATAACGCAGGTATTGAATCAGGTCTCTTCCCTGTACTCATCTTCATGGGTGTAGGTGCTATGACAGACTTCGGACCACTCATTGCTAACCCAAGAACTCTTCTTCTTGGTGCAGCTGCACAGCTTGGTATTTTCTCTGCATTAATCGGTGCTTTATTCCTCTCATTTATTCCAGGAATTAACTTCGACTTAAATATTGCAGCAAGTATCGGTATCATCGGTGGTGCAGACGGTCCTACAGCTATCTATGTAACAAGATACCTTGCACCAGACTATCTCGGTTCAATTGCAGTAGCAGCTTACTCATACATGGCTTTAGTACCAATCATTCAGCCACCTATCATGAAGGCTCTTACATCTGAAAAAGAAAGAAAGATTAGAATGCAACAGCTCAGACCAGTATCAAAGGTCGAGAAGATTATCTTCCCTATCTCAGTACTTACAGTTTGTGCACTCCTCCTTCCTTCTGCTTGTCCTTTAATTGGTGCTCTTATGTTTGGTAACCTTTGTAAGGAATGTGGTGTAGTAAATAGACTTTCAGATACAATGCAGAATGCTCTTATGAATATCGTAACAATTTGTCTTGGTCTTTCTGTAGGATCAAAGATGGCTGCTGAGAAGTTCCTTAACCTTGAAACTCTCGGTATCCTCCTCCTTGGTATGGTAGCATTCGGTATTGGTACAGCTGGTGGTGTCTTACTCGCTAAACTTATGAATAAGCTTTCACCAAAGCGTCCTATTAACCCACTCATTGGTGCAGCTGGTGTATCAGCAGTTCCAATGGCTGCTCGTGTAGCAAGTAAGGTTGGTCAGGAAGCTGACCCTCAGAACTTCCTCCTCATGCATGCTATGGGACCAAACGTATCTGGCGTTATCGGTTCTGCAGTTGCAGCTGGTGTATTAATGAAGGTAGTTCCAATCCTTACATCTGGTGTTTTAGGTTAATAAAAATTAAACACTATCAAAGCTCACTCTTATGGGTGGGCTTTTTTATTTTTAAAACGCTTTTTCTTGTTAAATAATTGAACTTGTTTATTTATTGGATAGCTATATTTTGGTATCATCTGGACCATGAGAAAAACTAAGATTATTTGTACTATGGGTCCTGCTGTTGAGACCGAAGAAAAGATAAAAGCATTGATTAATGCGGGAATGGATGCGGCACGCTTTAATTTCTCCCATGGAAGTCATGAGGAACATAAAGCTAGAATTGATTTGGTTAAAAAAGTATCAAAGGAAATGAATGCTCCTATAGCATTAATTCTAGATACTAAGGGGCCAGAAATCAGAGTTGGTGATTTTGCTGAAAAAAAGGTTGAATTAAAAGAAGGTCAAACCTTTACCCTCTTTAAGGATTCATCACACATTGGTGATGAAAATGGAGTTGGAATTACCTACCCTTACCTTTCAGAAGATGTTAAGGTTGGAACAACTATATTAATTGATGATGGATTAATCTCAATGACAGTTACTGACATTGTTAATGGCGATATGGTTTGTCGTGTTGATAATGGTGGTAAAGTTTCATCAAAGAAATCAATTAACATTCCTGGTGTTGATGTAGACCAAGTATTCATCAGTGAAAAGGATAGAAGTGATATTATATTTGGCATTGAACAAGACATTGACTTTATTGCAGCTTCATTTGTTAGAAACCAAGATGATGTTAAGAAACTAAGAAAGCTACTTAATGTTAATGGTGGTGAAAAGGTACAAATAATTGCAAAAATTGAAAATGGTTCAGGTATCGAGAATCTTGATTCCATCTTAGAAATTGCAGATGGCGTCATGATCGCTCGTGGTGACATGGGTGTTGAAGTTCCATTTGACCAGTTACCAGCTATTCAAAAGAACATTATTAAAAAGTGTTATAAGAAAGGTAGAATTGTAATTACTGCAACTCAAATGCTCGATTCAATGACAGAGCATCCAAGACCAACTAGAGCAGAGGTATCAGATGTTGCTAATGCAATTTATGATGGTACTACTGCTATAATGCTCTCTGGCGAAACAGCTGCAGGTAAATACCCTGTAGAAGCCGTAAAGGCAATGTCAAGAATTGCAGAATACACAGAAAACCAAATTAACTATCAAGATAGATATTTAAAGAATAATCTTAAGTTAAAGCAGGATATCGTAAACACTATAACAAGTGCATCAGTTGAAGCTTCCTTCTTCTTAAAAGCTAAGGCTATTGTAGTTGGTACAGTAACAGGATATACAGCTCACGTAGCTTCTTACTATCGTCCATCAGTACCAATTATTGCCTCCTGCACAGATGAAAAAGCAACAAGACAACTCAAGCTAGACTATGG
>JAQYFM010000264.1 GCA_028723145.1 Spirochaetales bacterium
GGCCTTTAAATACTGCAAAAATAAAGGTAAATATAAGAGCATAAATTGAAGCACTTATTACTGTAGGTAGGAAGAATATCATTTTAAACCCTTTACTACCTGGTATATTTTTATGAATTATTACAGCAAGTAATAGGGAGAGTGGTATTACAATAATAAGCTTACAAATAGCATATTCAAAGGTGTGTATAACACTCTGCCAGAAAATGATATCTGTAAATGCTCTTTTTATGTTATCTAAGCCTGTGAAATAGGCTACAAATCCATTGTAATCATATAATACATATCTAAATAGCCAAAAGAATGGATATATAGAAGTTATTAGTAGCATTATTAAGCTTGGAGAAAGCATCAAGCCTGCGCTAATACCTTCTCTTCGTCTTAGCATTTTTGCTTCCTTTGTCATCATAGCTTTTTCTCCTTAAAAAATAACCCGGATGAGTAATCCCACCCGGGTATAAGCTTTAAATATTTTTTACTTTGTTAAGTATGAAATTTCTCCAGCATTAGGGTTGAGTGGGTCATAATTAGCAATAACAACTCTCTTTACCTTGCCAAGCTTAAGATCTTTCTCAAGTGCTTCATTATATCTCTTGTTAAGGTCAGCAATACACTTATCAACATCTGTACCACTTACGATGCAGTTCCAAATTGCTTTTGCATAGCTATCTCCTGCTACAGATACTGCTGGAACTGATGGATAAAGACCTTCATAGTTAACTGGTGCAAAGTCTGCTAAGCGACCAATCTTTGACATATCAACAATGCTCTGCATATATGTTGATAGAGGAAGAGCATAACCTTTTTCTACATAACCCTTTACTACGCTTTCACTGTTGAGATATTTTACAACTTCCCATGCAGCATCTTTATTTTTAGAGGATGAGAACATAAAAAGACCCTTTTGTGGACGTGAATCAACAGTACCCTTTGTTGTTCCATCGAGTGAAGGAAGCTCTGTTACTGCCCATTCAAAATCCTTGATTGGGAACTGATCAGTAAATACACCTGCTTCCTGTGAAGCATTACCCCAAGTTGCAAATGTTCCATTAGCAAATTGAGCTCTCATTGCATCAACACCTTGAGTGTTAGAACCTGGGAACATAGCACCTTCTTTGAAGAATCTCTGAGCTAAGAGCATTGGCTCCTTGTAGCCATCAAAATTGAATACACCATTTTTATAGTCATAGTGATAAATACCACTCTTGTTGATAATACCCTCTAACCATCTTTCAAACTGAGCAGATGCACAAGTTGAAATACCATAGTATTCGCCATTACCATCTTTCGAGATTTGGATAGTCATATCAACAAGCTCTTCAAGAGTTTTTGGGAATTCTGTATATCCTGATTTCTTGAGTAAATCAACGTTATAAATCATTCTTGTACCACTTCTCATAACGTTGTAGATACCATATGGTTTACCATCGATAGCATTAATACCTTCTACAATATGCTTGCTTGCATCTGTTACTTTCTCAAAAGCAGGATCTTTTAAAACTGAATCCGGATATGGCTCGAGCATTCCTGATTTAACAAATGTTGGTAAATCAAAACCTGTTCCTCTAGCATTCATGTAGAATAAATCTGGTGCATTTCCAGAGGTATATGACATTACAAGCATGTTTGGATAGTCTTCAACAACTGTTGTAAGCTCTATTTCAATTTTCTCATTAGATTTATTGAAATCCTCTACAACCTTAGACATGTATTCAGCATCATGTCTATCGTTTGTCCAAATTTCTACAACTGTCTTTTCTGTTTTTGCAGCAGTAGCTTCCTGTGAGCCTGAAGCAAAAACAAAAGAAAGTGTACATGCAATTAACATTGCAATTAATACAATTTTCTTCATCGTATTTCTCCTTTTTGAATTTTCTAATTATGATTTTCTGTCACATTTTATGTCCTTTGTATGACTCTTATTTTATTAAATGTAACATTTTTTTAGGTTGCATATTCGTCTTTGGGGGGTATAATTATTAAATAATATGAATGATAAATCTTTTTCAATAATGATAATTGATGACGAACCTTCAATTAGAAATGGAATAAAGGCTATTATCGAAAAAGAAATAAAGGATGCCTATGTTCCTGCTTTAGCAAAGGATGCCCAAGATGGGTTTAATAAGATTAAAGGGTTTAATCCTGATTTAATTATCTCTGATATTGTAATGCCATCTATGACAGGTCTTGAATTAGTAAAAAAAATTCGGGAATTGGGCTTTAATACTCCTGTAATACTGATAAGTGGATATGATGATTTTGCTTATGCACAAGAAGCTATTAAGCTTGGGGTTAGTGCATATATATTAAAACCTATATCGCGTTCTGAATTAATTACAACTATATTAAAGGAGAAGGATAGAGTTGCAAAAAGTGTAAGCTTAAAATACTCCGATGAAGCATTTAAGGTTGCCTCAAATATGTTTTTAGAACGATTAATTAGAGGAGAGGTAAAGTCAGAAGAGGAAGCATTAAGA
>JAQYFM010000265.1 GCA_028723145.1 Spirochaetales bacterium
AAACGCAACGAAAGGGGAAATACTAAAATAAAAATATTTTAGGTGGTAATCCAAGAAAAAGAGACTGAAGCCTCTTTCTGCACATTCATTCCACAGCAATACCAAAAAGAAGGCAACTGTATCTTGCGATTTTCACATTGACTATGATAATTCTTTTTATAACATTCTTGTAGAACTTATTGAATAAAATGTTATTGTTAAAGCTACTTAGGCTAGGGGCAAAAGTAATACAGGTTTTAAAGCACAGCAAGATTATACACAAATAGCAAAGGTGCACCAATAAAAAGGATAAACAACTAACAATGAATATTTGTTAGATTACTTCCTGTTATTGGCAAATAGGTTTGGTCCTATTATAGCTCTGCTATGTAGTAATAACTCATTAAGGTTTGATTATCGAGTTATATTATTTATAACCTTATAGCCTTAATTAAATAAAGGCGTAGAGTAATATCCTCTCTCTTATTAAAGGAGGAAATGCAGGAGTCTTTTCTGCTAAAGGTTTTTATACTATGTTGAAGGCTGTAATTAAAATCTTTCAAATAAGATGGAGAAAAAATCGAAAGACCTTTTCTTAGCTTGTGTAAAAGAATGTTAAAGATAATTGCTGATAATAACTTTGTAATAATAGATAATGCATTTTAATAACATGGAATATAATCAATAGAAATTAAAAATGAGAGTTTCTTTTCAAAACTTGCAGAAGAATCAAAATTACTGATGATATAGATAAAAAGAATTTAGACTTTCTATTATCCCTGCAACAACCTATTTCTTGGGTTACATCAATACAACAGACAAAGGTATGAATCTTGATATGCTTATTAGGATGCTTGAAAAGCCAGCAAATGTTTTAGATGGGATGATTTTAAGCATTATACAGAGTGCTTGAACATTATATGGTAAAAGAGTAAGCAGATTTGAATCTAGGCTCAATTATTATAGTAAATTCATTCTCATACGCAATAATTAACATCTTAACTACTTTTATAAGACTCCTATGTTCTAGAGGATTTCTTTAAGGGATATCATACTATTGATATTTGTAATGATAATATGTTGCCAGCCAGATTCTGCAATTTAAAAAAAACTATTTTCAATAAATCGTTAGAAGAGTCTGGAAGAGAATAATTCTTAGAAGGTCAAAGCTTATAAATACTTTAAGTGAAGATGAACATCTATTTGTATAATTATCTTATTGTCCATCCTGGCAGTTGGTCATTGTGGATATCCCTTTCTTACCGGTATATCTCCTTTTATAAAAATCAATGTTATTTTTCTATTCGTTGGCGCCTTACACTTATACTTACTATTTACTATAGTTCTTATTATGAATTTATAATGCAACGAAAATTTGTTGGATTATATAATTGAACTTAATACTCTTTCGGTTAATTATGAATAAAGTAAAAATAGTATTTTATAATTTTTTATATTATAAAAAAATAATTACTATAATTGATAATTTCACAAAATTTTTTAAATTTTTTTTTGAATATGTGTTGACTCTTTTTTTATAATAACGTATATTACTACTCGTTGCTGATAAAAAGCATTCCCCTTTAGCTCAGTCGGTAGAGCAGCGGACTGTTAATCCGCCTGTCGCAAGTTCAAATCTTGCAGGGGGAGCGAGCCTCGGATAATCTCCGAGGTTTTTTTTATATTATCAGAAATATGATTTATTTATTTTTGAAAGAGTAAAAAAATAAGCGGCAACTTGTGCCGCTTTGAAAGTATTTATCTTTGTGTCCAATATTCTCTTGGAACAGGATCACAACCATCCCAAATAATTTGTCTGAAGTGGGTTGGGTCTGTATTACCTTCGGTGTTAATAAAGAGTATCTGGCTCTTACTATCGATTCCTAGGTGCTCGATTAAATCTTTACACATATCCTTTTCTGTTAGAATTGAATAAAGCGCACCAAGTGTAACTGCTCCTGACTCACCAGAGATTACCATTGGATCATCCTTTAATGGTGTTGCTAAAATTCTCATACCACGTGCAGCAATGTAATCTGGAACTGAAATATAAGCATCAACTAATTCTTTTAATACTGTCCAAGCAATAGGAGAAGGCTCACCACATGCAAGACCTGCCATGATGGTATCAAGATCACCTGTAACTGTATGTGGCTCTCCATCATTGATTTTTGCTGACTCATATATACAAGCTGCTTTATTTGGTTCTACAACAACAAACTTAGGCATATCATCTTTGAAAAGTGATGCATAGAATCCGATAACTGAAGCTGCTAATGCTCCAACTCCAGCTTGTACAAATACGTGCGTAGGCTTGAAGTAACCCATACCTGAAAGCTGTTCTTGAGCTTCAAGAAGCATTGTTGTATAACCCTGCATAATCCAAGTTGGTACCTCTGTATATCCTGGCCATGATGTATCACTGATGATTTCCCAACCATTTTCTTTTGCGTCGATTGCAACTTGTCTTACAGCATCATCATAGTTACCATCTACTACTGTTACTTTAGCTCCAAAAGCTTTAATTGCATTAATTCTTGCTTCACTAGTTTCTTTATGAACATAAATATTACATTTATGGCCTAGCATACGTGATGCCCATGCGATACCTTTACCATGATTACCATCAGTAGCTGAAGCAAATGTAATAGTTCCGAGCTTTTCGTGGCATTCTTTGCTGAAAAGATATTTATAACTCATCTCTTCATCTGAAAGACCTAATTTTTTCTGTAAGAAACGATAAATAGCAAATGAGCCACCCATTACCTTAAAGCTATTTAATTCAAGTCTCTGTGATTCATCTTTAATAAAGATGTTTTCAACACCTAACATCTCTGCTAAATGAGAAAGAGGATATAAAGGTGTTTGTTTGAATGTTGGAATCTGGCGATGAAAGTTTCTTGCTGTTCTAGCAATATTAACATTAAATAACTTATCTGCTGGTGAAGTATCCTTTTTATCATACGTTTTAAGGATATATTCGAAATCTAACTTATCTGCGTTCATATATATCTCCCGTTTTCGGCTATAATATAAACATTATATTAAATAGAATCAATATCTAAAAAATAATTATGCTAAAATTATTAAATACTCATATTTTTTTAAGAAAATTTAGTAAATCGGAAAATATTATAGTAATTAAAAGACATTTATTGTAAAAAATTTATTAAAATACTAATGAATAATAAAAAAAATACATTTTAAATAAAAATTAATAAAAAAAATCTTTTAAAAACTAAAATATAGTATAAACTGATTTTTATGGAATCTAGATCATTATTTGAATTAAACGGGAAAATGCCTCCGCTTAAGAATGCTGTTCCAATTGCAGCACAGCATCTTGTAGCGATGATAGTAGGGTGTGTTACTCCTGCAATTATTATTAGTTCAGTTGCAGGATTAGAAGAACAAATGAGAATTGTACTTATTCAATCTTCTCTAGTAATGGCTGCCATTTCAACGCTTCTTCAATTATTTGGTATTACAAAGTTCTGTGGTGCAAAGCTCCCTGTTATTATTGGTGTTTCATTTGCATACCTTTCAAGCATGAAGGGTATTTGTGAAACATTTGGACTGGCATATGTATTTGGGGCTCAACTTGTTGGTGGTATAGTTGCAATTATTTTTGGTATAATTTCTAAAAAGATTGTAAGATTCTTTCCTCCTTTAATAACAGGTACTGTAGTATTTACTATCGGACTTTCACTTTATCCTACAGCTATTACTTATATGGCAGGAGGAAGTGGAAACCCTGACTTTGGTTCATTAACAAACTGGGGAATAGCAATTTTTACATTAATAATTGTTACAATCTTAAACCACTATGGTAAAGGCATGCTTAAACTTGCTAGCATATTAATAGGTATTATTTGTGGTTATATCGTTTCATTATTCTTTGGTCTTGTTGATTTCTCAGCAATCGGACGAGCCGATTACTTTGCTCCATTACAAATAGTTCCTTTTGGAATTAAATTTGAATTTTCATCAATTTTGACAATGTCAATTCTATTTATAATTAATAGTGTGCAAGCAATTGGTGATTTTAGTGATACTACAATGGGTGGATTAAATAGAGAGCCATCAAGTGATGAGATAAGAGGTGGTATTATCGGATTTGGTGTTTCAAATGTATTATCATCACTTTTAGGAGGTCTTCCTAATGCTACATATTCACAGAATGTAGGTATTGTATCAACAACTAAGGTAGTAAATAGAAAGGTACTTTCACTATGTGGTATTTTCTTATTGGTAGCAGGCTTAATGCCTAAGTTTAGTGCCTTCTTAACAACAATACCACAATGTGTATTAGGTGGTGCTACAGTATCTGTATTTGCATCAATCGCAATGACTGGTATGAAGTTAGTAACTACACAAGAAATGGACTATAGAAATACTTCTATCGTAGGCTTATCTGCTGCACTTGGTATGGGGGTAAGCTTAGTAAAAGAAAGCTTAGCTCAATTCCCTCAATGGGTTACTATGGTATTTGGCTCATCCCCAGTAATTATTGCTGCATTCGTTGCAATTATTCTGAATTTAATACTCCCTAAAAAACTTAAGTAAATAAGAGGGGCTCAACTGAGCCCCTAATTTCATTAGTTAAACTGTTTTATAATTGAAGAAATATCACTAAGGTGTTTATCCATTTCTTCTTTTGTTGAAGCTTCTAATACTATTCTAAGATAAGGCTCAGTATTACTCTTTCTAACATTGAACCACCAGGTATCAAACTCAATTCTATAACCATCGAAATCTAGAACCTTATTAGCTTTTTCCTCAACTACATATCTTTGATAAAGAGCATTAATAGCAGCATCTTTATTTTCTAGCTTGAAGTTTACTTCACCACTATTTTGATACTTAATGATTTCATCAATCAGCATAGAGAGTGTTTTTCCTTCTCTCTTTAGATCAGCAACAACTGATAATACGAGGAGGGATGCATAAACACCAGAGTCACAATTACCAAAATCTCTAAAGTAATAATGACCTGCAAGCTCACCACCAAAAATACCATTAATTTCTCTAATCTTTAGTTTAGCAAATGCATGTCCAACTTTCCAAGTTGTTACATTAAATCCAAGCTTTTCAAGGTACTCTGTTGTTGATCTACTTGTTCTAATATCTTGTAAAACATTACCTTTTTCTTTCTTTGAATAATAAAGGCCAATAACTGCTGTAATGTAGTCTGGTTGGATAAATCTACCTTTTTCATCGATGAACATTACTCTATCTGCATCACCATCATAGATTACACCACAGTCAGAGTGGTCAGCTACAACCTGCTTCATTAAGTCTTTACAGTTTTCAACTTCTAATGGATTTGGTTCGTGAGCAGGGAAGGTGCCATCAAAGTGGTCATAGAGGTAGTTAATGTTATCATTATACTCCTTTAATACATCCTTAATAACTAAGTTAGCCATTCCGTGTGATAAATCCATAGAAATCTTTAAGTTAGAAAGGTCTGTAACACTCTTTCGTAAGAAAGCTACATAGCTATCCTTAACATCACTTCTATCAATTACTTTACCTTTTACTTCTTTAACAACAACTTCACCTTCATTTACAAGTTTCTCAAGGTCTTTTAATCCTGTTTCACCACCTACAGGAAGAGCTCCCTTTCTACTAATTTTTAATCCATTGTATTTTGGAGGGTTGTGGCTTGCTGTGATTTGTACAGATGCTGATGCATCGAGGAAAGTGGTTGCAAAATAAACCATTGGAGTTGTTGCAAGACCTAAATCATAAACATCTGCACCACTATCTGTAATACCTTTTAATAGTGCATCATGTATTTCATCTGAACTAACTCTAACATCACGACCTACTGCAACAAAACTTGCATTTAAGAGAGAAGGGAGGAAATATCCAACCTTATATGCAGTGTTCTTGTCAAAATCAACATTGTAAATGCCACGAATATCATAAGCTTTAAATGCGCCCATTCTTTAACTCCTTAACTATTTTCTCAAATTCTTTACTGCTAATTAACTCAAAATAAATCAGCTCTCCACTGTCTAACTCTACCTGAGTTACAGTTTTTGCAAAAAGAGCAGTAATTTTTCCAACCTTTGATAAAGGTTCTTTAGCTTTTGATCTAATTACTCTTTCTGCTTCAGAGCGTCTTACTGTAGTAATACTTTTTATACTACTTGCTTTAAATGTCATATCAAAGCGAACATATTCAACTTTATTTTTCCTTTGGATTGTGTATCCTAAAAAAGTTGGAAGTCGCTCAAAGTCCTCAAGATAAAAAGAATCACTAAAGGCACATAAAAATACACCATATTCTCTTAAGATTCCCTTGTTGGTTCCAAACCAAGTTGAAAATGTCCTCCAACCAATTTTACTATTTAGTTGTGCTTCCTTTTCTTTAATAAATTCTATAGCTTCTTTGTCCATTAGAATATTCCAAATTTAAATTATGATATATTATATCAAAATTATGGAAGAGTTTGTAAAAAAAGATTTTGCTAAGATTCTTAAAGCAAATGCACTTGAAGCAAGAAGGTGGATGAATCTTAGCGACAGCAATGTTGCTAGAATTTATGATCGTAATTTAGATGCACTACCTGTTACAGTTGAGTTATATGGTAAGTATGCAAAGATTGTAAACTATAGTGATGTTGAAGATGAAAAAGTTAAAGAAGAAACAATCGATATTGTTTCTAGAATGGTTTATGTAGAAAGAGATAAAATTATTTACCAGGATAGAAAAAAGAGAGAGCAAAAGGAACAGCATGAAAAATTAGATGAAGAGGCTGTTATTGTAAAAGTAAAGGAAAATGGCCTTGAATTTATATGTGATTTAACAACACACATCGATACAGGATTGTTTTTAGATCATGTAAATACTAGATTACTTGTGAAGGAAAATGCTGCAGCTTTAAAGGTATTAAATCTTTTTTCATACACTGGTTCGTTTTCAGTTTATGCAGCTGCTGGCGGTGCTGATAGTGTTACAAGTGTTGATTTATCTAATACTTACTGTGAGATTGCAAGAGAAAATTTAAAAAATAATGGTTTTTTGAGTACTCAAAATTATCCAGTTATTAGCCAAGACGCAACTGTTTTTGTTAATCAAGCTATTGAGAAGAATGAAAAGTGGGATTTAATTATTTTTGATCCTCCTTCATTTTCAAATTCTCACAAAATGGCACAGCCTTTTGATGTAAAAAAGGATGCAAATATCTGGTTTTATAAATTAAGTAAGATATTAAAGCAGAAAGGGATATTGATTTTTTCAACTAATTTAGCTACTTTCTCTTTGGATAAATCTAAACTTAAAAGTGCATATAAGATTACTGAGATAACAGATGATGTAAGGCCTATAGGTTTTTCTTCAAAAAAAAGTGGGAAATCTAGAGTATATCTATTTGAAAAGATGCAAGATGCATCAGAAAGTATTATCAGTAATAGTAGTATAAGGAAAAGAAAAGTGGAAAAGGTTAAGGATGAGGATTTTGAGAGATTAGTCCTCTCAATGGATAAGGAAGAAGAAGATAAAAAATTCTATGATAAGAATGATAAAAAGCCTTTAAAGGATAGAGAAAGATCTAATTTTAGGGATGAAAAATCTAAAGGCGATAGACCTCGTCGTTATCAAGATGATAGAAAATCTTTTAACAAAGATAGAGATAGACGTGGTAATGAGGATAGACGTTCTTTTAATCGTGATAATGATAGAAAGAACTTCAAAAGAGGGGATGAGAGAAGATCATATAGAGATTTTGATGATAGGCCTTCCTTTAGAGATGATAGAAGTAAATTTAGCAGAGAAGATAGACCTTCAAGACCACGTTTTGAGGATAAACCTCGTTATGAAGATAGATATTCTCGTCCTAGATTCGATGATAAAGAAAGATTTGATGATCGAAGAAGGGATAATAAAAGAGATGAGAGACCTTCTTTTAATCGTGATGATAGAAAATTTAACTCAGATAGAAGAGTTAATAAAAATGATAGAAGAGGTGTTAGACCTTATGGCTATGACTCAATTCGTGAAAGTCGTGGTAGAAAAGAAGAAAATGACTTCTTCTGGAGAGATGATGAATAATGGTGGCGGGATGATAAATCCCGCTTTTTTAATTAGCAAAAAGAAGTTCTGCTTTGTTTTCTAAAACTAATGAAGCAGCTCCTCTTGCAGAACCAAATTCTCTAAGTTTAGCTTGTTCTACTAAAATGTGACTTCCTGGAAGTTCAACCGTCATCTTTGACTCCATGTTTTCTCGAAGCTTTGAAACTAAATACCTGCTACTACAACCTAAAGCACCACCAATAATTACTTTTTTAGGGTTTATGATATCGCAAATTTCACCAATTCCTTTTGAAAGCGGGGTAACTAAGGTATCTAAAGCAGCCATAGCACAGCTATCATACTCATCTGCAAGCTTACAAATTGTAATTGCATCGACTTTGATGTCAGGACAGTTTAATCTTGTGGATAAATATTTTTTTTCTTTTCTTAGTTCGTTTGCTTTTCTTTCTAATGCTTCACTATTTGCAAGAGTTAATAAGCACCCTCTTTTTCCACAGTCACAAAGAGGTCCATTTTCATCTACTACAATGTGAGAAATACGTCCTGCAGAGAAGGTGTCTCCATATAAAAGTCTTCCATCAATAAAGATAGCAGATCTTATTCCATGACCAAGACCAATGTAAATTAAATTTTTCTCACCTTCAGGATTAGCATATCTAAATTCAGCAAGACCTGCTGCAGTAAATCTATTAACAGAATAAACCTTTAGATTTAACTCTTTTGATATTATTGCACCAACATCAATAGGATCATGCCACTTTAAATCATTTACGATCATGATTTTATTTTGATATGTATCTATAATACCTGGAAGACCTAAACCTATTGCAGGTAGTGTGTATTCATCACAAGTTGAAAGTATCTTTTTTATTTCATAAAAGAAGCTTTCGAACATAGAATCTGGAGTTAGATTTTTAACTTCTTGACCTATATATTTATCAACAACTTTTCCTGATAGTGTAGTTTTTACAAAACTCCAAGCCTCTCCATCAAAGCTAGCACCTATTGCATTCCACTTTGAATCATTTAGTCGTAAGCCTAATCCAGGTCTACCACGTCTACCATTATCTTCAGCTTCTGTTTCTTCAACTATAGATTTTTCTATTAATTCACTAACTACATATGAAACTGTAGTTTTTGAAATACCAAGCTCCTTTGCAATATTTGCTCTTGATAAGCCTGGATATGTAAAAATTGTATCAATTATGTTTTTGTAATTGACAAATTCTAAATCCTCAAACCTCATATTTTAATTGTAATGTACTTAAGTGAAGGACGCAAGGATTTAAATATTATTGAGATAAAAACTTTCAATAAAATAAATTAAATATATGAAAAAATGAATAAAAAAATAATTTGTAAAATTGATTGACTAATTCAAAAAATGTGGTAGTCTAAAAATATAGGAGAGAAAAAAGTGAGGAAAGTTGGTTTTGGAATCATCGGCCTTGGCGTAATTGCTGAAACTCATTTTATTGCAATTGAGAAAAATGAAAATTGTGAGTTTGTAGCAGCATTTGATGCAGTACCTGGTAAGGCAAAAGCTTTTTGTGAACGCCATGGAAAGGGTAAGGCATATGATGATTTAGAGAGCTTTTTAAACGATAGTGAAATTGAAGCTGTAACAATCGCAACACCATCAGGTTATCACCTTGAACCTGCTCTTGCAGCAATTAGACACAAAAAACATGTAATTATTGAAAAACCAATGGAAATTACAGCTGAGAGAGAAGAATTAATTATTAATGAAGCTAAAAAAGAAGGTGTAATTGTTACTGGCGTATTCCAATCAAGATTCTATGATGCTCCACGCTTGATTAAGAAAGCAATTGATGAAGGACGATTTGGACGTTTAACACTTTGTGATGCGCAGGTTAAGTGGTTTAGAAGTCAAGAGTACTATGACTCTGGTGCTTGGAGAGGAACTTGGAAGGTTGATGGTGGTGGTGCTTTAATGAACCAGTCAATCCATGCAATTGACCTCTTACAGTGGTTCTGTGGTCCTGCAGAAGAAGTTCAAGCATACACTGCAACACTTGCTCATGAAAGAATTGAGGTTGAAGATACAGGCGTTGCCGTATTAAAGTTTAAAAACGGTGCTTTAGGTGTTATTGAAGGTTCAACAAGTGTATATCCAGGTTTTTTGAAGAAGATTGAAATTTGTGGAACAGAGGGGTCTGCAGTTCTTGAAGAAGAATCATTAAAGGTTTGGTCCTTTAAAAATGAAACAGAAGAAGATTCCGAAATCAGAAGAATATATTCAGATGCAACTAAAGCAGGTGGTGGTGCTAGCGATCCAAAGGCAATTAATACTTTAGGTCACGAAAAGCAATTTAATGATTTTGCTTCAGCAATTATTGAGCATAGAGAACCAGAAGTAAATGCTGAGAGTGCTAGTGAAGCTGTAAAGATTATTACTGCAATATACGAAAGTGTAAGAAGTGGTAAAAAGGTTAAGGTCAAATAAATTTTAAAAGGAGATAGATTTATGAAAAAATGCTTAGTAATGTTGCTCATAGCAGCAATCGCAGTTACTGGTCTCTTTGCACAAGGTGCAGCAGAGAGTGCAAATTTCCCTTCAAAAACTGTTGAAGCAACAGTAGGTTGGTCTGCAGGTGGTGGTGGAGACATCGTATTTAGAGCTCTTGCTGATGTTTTCCCAAAGTATGCGAATGGTCAGACAATGATTATTAAAAACGTACCAGGTGCTTCAGGTATCACAGGTGCGGTAGAATTCTTAGATGCTTCAGCTGATGGTTATGCAGTAATGCACTGGAATAACGCAACAATGGCTAAAACACACCTTTCAGAAACAGTAATCACAGGTGCTGATACTTTCAAAACTGTTTGCCAGGTTGTTTCATCTTATAACTACCTCGTAGTAAGAGCTGATAGTAAGTATCAGAGTCTTCAGGACTTCCTCGCTGACGTTAAGGCAAATCCTGGTAAAGTAACTTGTGGTAACGCAGGTGCTAACGGTGGTAACCACCTTGCTGCTTTAATTTTCCAAAAGGAAACAGGCATTGAACTTACACACGTTCCATATTCTGGTGGTGGCCCAGCTATTACAGGTCTCTTAGCTGGTGAAGTTGATTGTGTTATGGCTAATGCTCCAGAAGGTATTGCTAACGTACAAAACGGTCAGCTCAGAATCTTAGCTGTATTCTCAGAAAATAGATACTCAGCATTCCCAGAAGTTCCAACAGGAAAAGAGTGTGGTGTTGATGTTATCCTTCCACAGTGGAGAACTGTTGTAGTACCAAAAGATACTCCAGATGAAATCGTTAACAAGCTTGCTGACATTTACAAGAGCTGCTGTGAAGATCCTCAGTTTAAGGATGCAATGACATCATTAAGCGTAGAAGTTACTTACAAAGATCCTCAGGCTGCTACAGCATTCATGAAGAGTGAAGATAAGCGCTTTGCAGAACTCGCTGCAACACTTTAATCTTTTACTTAAGTAAATTTAGGGGGGAAGGTAAAGTTTTCCCCCTAATTTTTTAAGGAGATGAATTTCGATGAAGGATAATAAAAAATCTGCAGACTTTATCATATCTATATTATTGATTTGTCTATCAGCATTCCTTTATATGACTGCAAATAAAATGCCTAGTGCTACAAAAGGTATTGGTCCAGGTGATTACCCAAAATTTATCTGCCTAATACTATTTGTTTTAGGAGTTGTACAGCTAATTAGCGTTATTATCTCATCAAAAGGTATTCCTCTAATAGATTTTAAGCGCATTAATGTTAAGTACTTAGTTAGAGCACTAATTATGGTTGTAATGACATTTGTTTATTACAAGCTAATGAAAGGTGTTGGCTATTTATTAACAACTCCAATTTACCTCTTTGCATCATTTATGCTCTTTGGCTATAAAAAGAAAGTTAAAGGTGCGGTAATTGCAGTTATATTTACAGTTTGTATTTATCTATTATTTACAAAAGTATTTATGGTATTCCTTCCAAGAGGAATTTTAGGTTAAGGAGAAAGAGATGTTTTCAAATTTAATAGCAGGATTTATCAATGTTCTCCAGCCTTTTAACTTCCTTATGGCTGTGTTTGGTACAGTAGCAGGTGTAGTAATTGGAGCACTTCCAGGTTTAAGTGGTTCAACTGGTATTATCTTGTTACTTCCTTTAGTTTATAAAATCGATGCAAGTGCAGCATTACTCCTACTTTGTGGCTTGTTCTGTGGAAGTATGTATGGTGGATCAATTTCTGCAATACTTCTAAATACTCCTGGAACTCCATCTGCTACAGCAACACTTTTAGATGGATATCCAATGACACAGAATGGAGATGCAGGTAGAGCATTAGGTATTTCCGCCGTATCCTCATTTATCGGTGGTTTAGTTAGTGCTATCTGTCTTGCTTTAATTGCTCCTCAGCTTGCAAAGGTTGCTCTTTCATTTACAAGCCCAGACTTCTTTGCTTTATCAATATTTGGCCTTTCAATCATGGCAAGTACTGGTAAGGATACTGTAAAGGGTCTTATTTCAGGTTTCATTGGCTTACTTATTTCTACTGTTGGTGTAGACCAAGTAGCAGGTATTGATCGATTTACCTTTGGAAATGTACGCTTAATGAGAGGTTTACAACTACTTCCTGTATTAATTGGAGTCTTTGCTTTAAGTGAAGTATTTACAATTGTTCAAAAGGGTGGTGAAAGAGAAGGTGCTGCAGCTAACCAGAGAGTAGGTAGAGTAATTCCTACCAAGGCTGACTTTACAGCATTATTACTTTCAGCAGTAGTTGGTGGTTTAATTGGTGTATTTATTGGTATTATTCCAGGTACAGGTGGAGCTATTTCCTGTTTCTTAGCTTATCAGGTTGCAAAGAAGCTCTCTAAGAGAGGAGATAAGTTTGGAACAGGTGTTCCAGAGGGTATTGCTGCTCCTGAAGCTTCAAACAATGGTACAACTGGTGGTGCTCTAATTCCTATGCTTTGCTTAGGTGTTCCAGGTGATACAGTTACCTCTGTTATGCTTGGTGCATTAACACTAATTGGTGTTAGACCAGGTCCACAGATGTTTGTTGAACCAGAAGGAATTACAATTGTATATGCAATCTTAGCTGGTATGATTGTTATTCAGTTTATCATGCTAGTAACAGGACTTTCATGTGCTAAGGTATCACCAAAGATCTTAAAAATACCTCAGACAGTATTACTACCTATAATTGCAGCACTATGTATTGTTGGTGCATTTAGTAACTCAAATAACTTATTTGACGTATTAATTGCAATTGTATTTGGTATCTTAGGTTTTGGTATGAAGAAGTTTGGTTATCCAGGAGCACCATTAGTACTTGGTATCGTACTTGGTCCTATTGCTGAATCAAATCTCAATAGAGCTTTGATTTTATCAGAAAATAGCTGGACAACATTTGTTACACATCCTATTTCCTGTGTATTCTTAATTCTTTCACTTGTAATTATTGTTTTCTCTGTGATAAAGAATATCAAAGAGAAAAAGAGTGAATAATCGATTGGGGGTTAATTGTGGCAAAAGAATTAGAAATAAAAATTGCTAGGCTTAGAAATCTTATGGATGAAAAAGGCCTTGATGGAATCTACATTAAAGGTCAAGACAACTTTGCTTGGCTAACCTGTGGCGGTAGAAACTATGTCGGTATGGGCAGTGTTGGTAACTGTGGCCTTTTAGTTACTAAAAATGGTTTATTTGCCATTACCAACAATATTGAAGCACCAAGAATGAGAGATGAAGAAAAATTAGAGACTCTTGGTTTTAAGATTCTTTATGGCGTTTGGCATGATAGTAGCTTTGAAAAGAAAACTATTAGTGAGTTAGTTCCATCTGGTAAGGTTGGATATGATACTTCAGATTTAGCTAAAAACATTCAACTTTTGAGATTCTCTTTAACAGCTGAAGAGATTGAAAGATATCAAGAGATTGGTAAAGATGCTTCAATTGCTATGGAAGAAGCTGCAATTAATATTTCTGCAGGTATGAGTGAGTATGAAATTGCAGGTGACATCATGTCAAGAATGGAAGCTAAAGGCTTAGAAATTCTTTCCTGTATGGTCGCTGCCGATGAAAGAATTAGTCTTTATCGTCACCCACTTCCAACTAGTAAGAAGGTTGAAAAGCGCGTTCAAATTGGTGGTAACTTTAGACGCAATGGTTTAGTAATTTGTTTAACTCGTTATGTATGGTTCTATGAGCCAACAGAGGAAGAGAAGAAGCAATACCACGATAACCAAGTAATCGATTGTACCTACATGGCTGCTTCTAAGCCAGGTAACACTTTTGTTTCAGCACTTGAAAAGGGTAGAAGCAAATATACAGAACTTGGATATGAAGGTGAATTTGATAAGCACCACCAGGGTGGTCCTATTGGATACCAAGGTAGAGATTATCGTGTAGGTTTCGATACTCCAGGCGTAATTGCTGAAAACCAAGCTTTCTGCTGGAATCCTTCTATTACAGGTACAAAGAGTGAAGATACTGTAATTTCAACTAAAGATGGAATAATCCCAGTTACTAGACCTGTATTATTCCCTGAAAATGAAATTGTAGTTGATGATCAAACCTTTATTAGACCTGGAATTTTAGTTAGAAAGTAATAATTGAGAGAGGATGATGAATAAAAAAACTAGTAGAAATTTGCTTTGCATAGCTATTATTTTCTTTTGGGCAAGTGAATATTGCCATACTCCATATTTTGCACCATACCTTCAAAGCTTAGGCTTTGGTGCAAATTTAATTGGATTTATGACTGGTGTTTATGGTTTTACACAAATATTTGCAAGAATTCCAATTGGTATGGTTACAGATGCATTTTCCTGCTACAAAAAGACTATTCTTTTTGGTTGTATCGCAACAACTATTTCATCATTCTTTCTAATGTTTGCAACATCCTTTGTTGCAATTATCATTTGTAGAGTATTAGCAGGCTTGGCAGCTAGTACCTGGCTTGCTTTTAGCGTTTTATATAATGCTTACTTTAAAGATGATGAAAGTGTAAGAGCAATGACTAATGTTAATGCTTTTTCAAACGGAGGAAAGCTATTAGCATTTTTTTTAGGTATTTTAACAGCTTCATTTTTTGGCTATAAAATACCTTTACTTTGCTCATTTTTAACAGGATTAGTAGCAATTGTAGCTGTAATTCTACTTAAGCCTATTAGTATTCAAAGAGAAAGCTTTAGTTTTTCTCATGCAGCTAAAGTAATAAAAAATCCAATTGTAATTTTTTCATCTATCCTTGCAATAATGATGCAGTTTTATATGCAAGCAACTGTTTTTTCATTTACCAGTTCTAGAGCAAGGGAGTGTGGTGCATCTTCGTTCTTAATTGGTGCGATATCACTAACATTTACAATTATTCAAGTTTTAGCAGCTCCATACATCGGAAAGAAATTCTTAGTAAAGAATGAGAAGGGAAAATCCCTTTTTATTGGTTATTCACTGCTTGGAATTGCAAGCTTACTAATTGCATTAATTAAAGAACCTATATTTTATCTAATCTCAAGCTTGCTTGCTGGCTTTGGAAACTTAATAATTAATGGTTTATTAATGGCTATAGTTGTTAGCTGTGTTAGCGAAGAAAAGAGATCAACTGCAATGGGTACATACCAAGCAATTTATGGAATTGGTATGAGTCTTGGTCCTGTTGTTCTTGGAAAGATTATCACAAACTACAGCTATGAAAGTGCATACCTATTTACTACATTATTAATGGCATTAACAGCTTTACTATCTTGGCCTTTAGCAAGAAAACTAAAGGTTAAGTAAGTCTTTTAGAAAAGAATGGTAATTTTGGCTTTTTTACCTCTTTTAGACCCAAAAAGTTCATAGGATTAATTGAAACCATTTTATGAATTAATTCATCAGAAAATGGGGAAGAATCAAATATATGATAGTAGTTTAAATAGCTTTCTACTCTTAGTAGGTTTACAGAGAAATCAGAACCAAAGAGTATTCTACTTTCAATTCTTTCTCTATCATTTTCATTTAACAAATCAAGATAGTTTAAGAAAGTTATGTAGAAATCTTTATAACACCCTGTAAAGGAAATATCTGTATAAACATTATCATACTCTTTAATCATATCCATTAGAGTATAGAACCATTCACCAGTAGGAAGCTTTTTTATTCTTGCTTGAACGTTATCAAGTAGTCCTATTTTACTATTAATTGCATACTCTCTTCCTACATGAGCAAAATCAATTATTAAAGATGGATAGTTTTCAAGAACAGTTTTCCATGTAGCTGGATCTGTGAATTTTCTTGCTTGGGTAGGGTCTATACCTTTAAAGCCTTGGTCATCACAATGTGTTATGATAGGAACTCTATTTTTTGAACAAAAATCATATAGATATCTTACCTTCTTTAATTCTTGGCTATCTTGAGGCCAAGGATCAAAGCCAAGTGGTGGATATAGTTTAACTCCAAAGAAAATCCTTTCTTTATCATTTAACTTATGACTTGGATGAATGTTATGAGTAATATCAACAAACCGATTTAAATGATTAACTAAAAATTCAAAGGAGTGAGCACTTGGGTTAATTCCTATAAATGGATAGAACTCAAAAATCCCATCGTCGTTTTCATAGTACTTATTAATTGCACTTATAGTATCTAATGCATAAGGTGTTATCTTATCAAAAGCTGTAAATGAGTAGTATAGTTTATCAATTGTACTTTGAGTTTGAGAAAAATCCATTAAAAGGGGAGAGAGAAATATTCTATCATACACTTGATCTCTAAAATAAAGTTTTTTATCCCTTAAATATGGAACACTTGGGTAATCAGCTTTATTACTCTCTCTTCTGTATTTACCTTTTAAATCATCTTCCATCATCTTAAAGGTTTCATCTATAGGTCTTGAAAATGCAGTTAATGTATTTTCGACTTGAGAAAGAAATTGCCCCTTAAATATGCTATTTAAAGTGATAATATAATCCTTTGTAATATTACCTTGTAAAAAAGAAGCAGCAGAGGTGTCTAAAGAAGAGAAGAATGCTGCTAAATTAGGTTCTTTAAATGTCATTACATGGAAGTGTATATCAAAAAAAGGATTCATAATGATAAAATATCAAAATAATTAATAATAGGAAAGGAAAAAAATTGGGAGCAACTTGCTCCCAACCTTATTACTTGATCCCCATTTTAGCTTTCTGCTTTGCCCAGCTATCTTTAAGTGTACAAGTTCTATTAAATACCATGTGCTCTTTAGTGCTATCCTTTGAATCAACACAGTAGTAACCATTTCTAACAAATTGGAAATAACTACCTACCTTAGCATTCTCGGCTTCTTTTTCGATATATGCTTTAGGAATAACAATAAGTGAATCAGGATTTAAATCATCAAGATAGTTACCTGTTTCAGCACCTGGACATTCACTCTTAAAGAGCTTGTCATACTGTCTTACTTCTGCAACTGTACAAATATCACGGCAAACCCAATGGCTTGTACCTTTAACCTTTCTTCCATCTGGTGAATCACCACCACGGCTAAGTGGATCATAGGTACAGTGTACTTTTGTTACCTTACCATTTTCATCTTTTTCAACACTAGTAGCTGTAATGAAGTAAGCATACTTAAGTCTAATTTCATTACCAGGATATAGTCTATGGTAGCCCTTTACAGGTACTTCCATAAAGTCCTCTCTTTCGATGTATAAATGGCGAGAGAAAGCAATTTCATGTGTGCCACTATTTGGATCTTCTACATTGTTTTCTGCTGTGAAATATTCGACTTTACCTTCTGGGTAGTTGTCAATTTCAATTTCAAGTGGATCAAGAACAGCCATTAAGCGTTCTGCTCTCTTATTTAAATCCTCTCTAACACAGAACTCCATAAGTGAGTAGTCAACAACACCTTCGACCTTAGCAACACCTACACGAGAGACGAAATCCTTCATTGATTCAGGAGAATATCCTCTTCTTCTAACACCACTGATGGTTGGCATTCTAGGGTCATCCCAGCCAGTAACAAAGTTATTGTTAACAAGGTATAGGAGCTTACGTTTACTCATTAATAAATAGTTAATATTTAAGCGAGCAAATTCATACTGATGAGGAGTGTGTTCAATACCATCGATACTTGTTGCCCAGTCATAAGCTGGTCTATGATCCTCAAATTCCAAAGTACAAATTGAATGTGTGATATTTTCAATTGCGTCTGAAATAGGGTGTGTAAAGTCATACATTGGATAAATACACCACTTGTCCCCTGTTCTAGGGTGAGTTGCATATTTAATTCGATATAAAGCAGGGTCTCTTAAATTGATATTAGGACTTGCCATATCAATTTTTGCCCTAAGTGTGTAAGCACCTTCAGGATATTTACCTTCCTTCATTTCCATAAAGAGACGAAGGTTTTCTTCTATTGGTCTATCACGATCAGGAGAATTCTTACCTGGCTCTGTAAGTGTACCACGATATAACTTCATTTCTTCTGCAGAGAGTGAGTCAACATAGGCTTTACCTTCCTTGATTAATCTAACTGCAATTTCAAAAAGTTGATCATAGTAGTCAGAAGCATAGTATTCATGCTCTTTCCAATCGAAACCAAGCCAGTGGATATCTTCTTTAATTGAGTTAATGTACTCCATATCCTCTTTTGCAGGGTTAGTGTCATCGAGTCTTAAATGGCAGCGACCATGATATTTCTCAGCAAGACCAAAGTTAAGACAAATACTTTTAATGTGTCCGATGTGAAGATAACCGTTTGGTTCAGGTGGAAATCTAGTGACTACTGTATCATTTGGTAGACGGTGATTAGCTAAATCATCCTCAATTATTTTCTCAATAAAATTGAGAGGACGATCTTCTGTTGTTTTTATTTCTTCCATATAACCTTCCTTGCCCTTTCAGAGGGGCCCTTGGGTAAAATTAGTTTTAAAAATAATATCAGAATAAATGGGTAATGTGAATAATAATGCGTTAAAAGCTGATATTTGCAGAGCCTTTACCAAATAAAAGAATACAAATAGATACACTTTCTTTAATTGATTTAAATTTTAATCTTACAATTTCATACTTTCCATTTGAAAAAACAATTTCATCATCACATTTTTCAAATGAAAATTGATTTTCATCAACAAGATTTAGTTTCACAACTTCCTTTATGCCCATAAAGGTTGTTGTTTTCTCAAGAAAGTTATCTTTCTTTATTAACATCATTCCTTGATCTTGGTTGAAGATAACTCCAAGGCCATATGAAAGCTCATTTGATTTAATTGTAACATTAACTTTTTCATCTTCGTCAAAGGTATAAACTAATGCAGAGTCATGCTCTGTTGTAATACTCATTGAGTGAGATGAGGTAATTTTTATTTTTTCCGGTTTTCTAATCCATTGGAGTTTTTTTAGTTTCACAAATAGATTATTATTTAAAACACACATTAGTTCAAGGGGAGAGTGGAAAAGTGTTCTTCATTTATGGACAAGCTGAAGAAAATAAAGATAATGCCTTAAGTTTAATTAGATCTCTAAGAAAGAGAGACCCTCATGTATGCTTATTAGCAAAGTTAAGCGATGATGAAGAAGGCTTAAAGGTAATTGATATACTTGTTAAGGAAATGATTCTTTTTGATCCTGACTGTATCGGTAGTTCAAATGATAATTTAGCATTAACTGGTGATGAATTATTTTCAGTCTTAAATGTTTATAGCGATGTTAAGGCAATTTTTATCTCTAAAGAATGCGATGAAACAATGATTACTAATTTAGTAAACGCTGTTAGCAAATTAAAGGAAAGACCAATAATAGTAAGTGAAAAAAATACATATCAAAATGCAGATTGCAAAATATGCTTTGAAAATGGTGAAACAAAAGTGGAAGGAAAAACTCTTCTTAATTGCCATAATATCGAAGATGTATTAATTATGCTTATTCAAAATCAATGCTTTGGTTCGGTATTAGAAAAACCTTCTCTCAACTTATCTTGTCTATGAGTATTTGCTTTATAAATAAGTAGGTTATCGTCACTCTTTTTTATTGCATCCTTTATCTTCATTCCTTTTTGAGCTTCATATAAATAGTAGCCATAAGAGAATGAAGATAGTTGGAATTGATTTAATTCCTTAAAATTCTCTAAGAGTAAATTAATAAATGAAACAATATCAATGTTTTTAGTTTGCTTAAGAAGGATAATAAATTCATCACCACCTATTCTAAAGGCTAAGGCTTCGTGAGAAGAAATTACGTTGTTAACAGCCTTACTGAATGAAATTAATAACTCATCACCAGCTTTATGACCTAAGGTATCATTATAGGTTTTCATGTAATCGATATCTATGGAAATAATGTAATAGTTATCTTTTCCTCTTGATTCAATATCTTTTATTCTATATTCAAAGGCAAATCTATTTAAAAGTTTGGTGAGAGGGTCAGCAAAGTTTTCTTTATAATAATCATCTTTTAATACATCTTGTGTTGATTTCGCACTGTCACGGATGGTAATAAAAATCATTAAACAAAGATTTAATACTAAAAATATACTGACTTTATCAAATAAAGTTTGAAAAATTAATTCGGTACTAACTTTAATAACCATCGTAACATCAAACAACGATAAAAATAGTAATTCAAAATACTTTGTCTTGGTATATCTTATTGTAATATAAGCTGAATATATTAATAAACATATGATATATGATCCATAAAATATCAAAGAAATGGAATCAGCTAATTCTGATACTAAATATGTATTTGGGAAAATATCAAAAATTAGAATAATAATAAAATAAATAGGAAATAAAAATGAAACTCTTTCGAAATAATTAATTGCTTTATGCTCTTTAGAAGGAACGATATTATCTTTAACGTAAAATAGTGTTACGAATGGTAAAAAAGAAAACAATAATCTAGCTAGTATTGAAAATATTAAAGGATATGTAAAGAAGAAATATATAGTATCACTATAAAAGATTTGGAAAAGGGAATTAAATATTAAAAATAATCCTAATGAAAATATTATATGACGCCTATAACTATTATTAAAGTATAGTCCAAATATTAGTATTAATACAGAAAGACCCAAAAATGAAGCAAAGAATAGAGTAGAGTAGAAATCATGCACTACATATTTAAGGTTTAAGGTATGACGATCACCAAGGAATAGTGAATGCAGTGTAATGATAGAATTCTTATTTGATGAATTAATTAGTCTTATTGTAACGTTTTTCTTAGTATCGCTTTTACTAAGACCAATTACTATTGGGTGTGTATCAAAATTGAATTGGCTATCTGTTTCTTGGGCATATAACAAATCCTCATCCAAGTAAACTTCAATATGTTTAACATTTGAAAAAAATAGAATTGAGGGATAAGAATAAATTCTAAGATCAGGAAGAATAAAGGTTAATTTAATTTCTTCATAAGGCTTAATTTCGTATTTATAAATACTCTTGCTACCAAAGTAGACATCTTCATCGATATCTTCACCAACAACGTTTACATGTGTTAATAGTTGTGAAACCATTCCACCAGATACAGTATAATTATCACTTATTCTTTCTGAATTTTTTGCAACCCATATTACTAAGCTAAATGAAAGGATAAAAATAATTATTAATAATAAGATATTTCCTCTTTTAGTATTCATCTGATATCATCCTTGCATTTACTAATAAAGAGTAATTATCTTTATTAATTTTATCTCTATACATTAACTCATCTGCTTTTTTTATTGCACTTAAGAATTCAGCTTCATTCTTTGCTTTTACGGTAATACCACCCATACTAATTGTTGAACAAAATGGAGAATTGTCTTTAAAGTTTTCCTTCAAGCTTTTAATTAAATAGTTTAAGTTAACTGCACTTGTGTTTTCAAATATTGCAACAAATTCATCTCCTCCAATACGATAAATATTGCTATTGGATGGACAGTTATTTAGTAAACATCTTCCACAGTACTTAATAATTTTGTCGCCTTCACTGTGCCCAAAATAATCATTAATTCGTTTTAATGAGTTTATATCAGCAAAAATAATGGAGGTTTGGATATTTTTATAGTTTTCTTCATTATGGATATAGTTTTCATACTTTCTTCTATTTAAACATCCTGTTAAAACATCGATATTCATGTACATATCAATTTCTTTTTGTTGAATTTGTTTCATTTGCCTTTTTATATACTCTGAGCTTAATGGGAAGGCAAGACAACATGCAGAAACTATTCTTAATGTACAAATAATAAGTCCTTGATATGACCTATTAACCATTGCTGAAAAAGCATATTCAAGTATTATTGATGCCAAAAATACAATGGTTGAAATTATTAAAAATAATTTAACATCTGATTTATCGTAATAGAATATGGCTTTAATAACAAAGTATATTGAAATAAATATTATGCAGAAATTTATAAATAATCTTATGTAATATGAAAAATACGCAGTATTTATAGCTAGATATATATTTAACATAAAGAGAGCAAAGTGGAATAAAAGAATTCTTTTATAATATTTATCTTTTATAAAGTTACCATATGTAATATTTTGAATAAGAGTCAGATAAGAGCAAATAGTAAAAAATCTTGAGAAGTTTTTCACCGTTGTCCAAGCAATAGTATTTCCATATAAGAGAATGTTAGCTTTGAATGAAGCAAATGTAGCAAATAAATTAGCACAGCATAATAATGCAAATGAAATGATTGCTTTTTTATTTCCTTGTTTTCTCTCAATAATAAAAATATAGATGGATACAATAATTAACATAAAGTTAATCGGAGCTATAGATTGTAAAAAGAAAATAGATGTTTTAAGGGATGAGACAATTCCGTAATCAGAAGAAATATAAATTGGATAAACAATTAAGGAACTGAGAATTTTTAATTTATTAATGTTGTAACTAACAGTTATTTCTTTATCTTTTAAGTTGTTAGCATTAATCATGAAAAATGAATTATTACTTGGTTCAAAATATCCACCATTTTTAGGAAAAGAAAATATTTGTTCACCATCGAGGTAAACCTCAAATGAGCCAAAAAGAGTAGTAATTACAATGTTATTAAATCGAGGTGGTACTGATGATGGTACATTGCACTTCAAAGTAATATTATCTACGTTTGATAACTTCACACGTTGAATTTTTGATTCTTTATACTCCAACTTTCCGTCTATATAAATATCAACAGGAATTGTTGTTATGTAGTGTTCAGCCTCTGGACCATAAATTTTTTTTGTTGTTCCAAAGATAATAAAAAAAAGGCTAACAACAAATAATGATAGTGCTAGGAGTAAAGAAATAATAAGTAGTGGATGATTATGTAATTTATCAGTTTTATTATTCATCACTCCTCCGATGCTTTAGTATAAATTACTTTTCCTTCTTATTAAAGCTTATTTGCCTTAATTGCTATGTAGCATTCCTTAAGAAAACTATCAATTGGTTCGAAATCTGATTCTGCTGTATCAAATCCAGTAATACTAAATCCTAAATCAATTAGATTCCCAATTAAAGTTTGAAGTAAATGACTGTATTCAAATGTATCCATTTTTCTAATCATTTTCTTTCTTTTTTTATCAGATAAAGAAATATCTGCATCAAAGGGAAGGGTATACTTAATTTTCATTTTTCCTTTTTCTAATGCTTTAGGACTAAACATGTATAAAGCAGGATTTGCAAAGGCTGTAATAAAAATTCCATTAGGCTTTAATACTCTTTTTACTTCTTCATAGAAATACTTTGGATTTTTTATAAAATTAATACTTACAGGATTTACAACGCTATCAAAAGAATTGGCATTAAAATTTAGTCTCTCACTCATTGAACCTTGAATAATATCAAAAGTTAAATTATCCCTTTTTTTGACAAATTCATCCTGTTTTAGTTGCATCTCAGAGATATCGACAAGTGTTACCTTTTTCCCGTAAGCACTAAGTAGTGGTGCTTGTTGACCTCCTCCTGCACCAACTAGTAATACCTCATTTCCAAGTTGATCAATCCAATCCTTCCTCATTGGTTTATCGACTAAAAAGGGAAGTGTAAGATTTCCCTTTCTAGCTTCTTCAATAGCTTCTTTAGTTACTGGTCTAGTCCAGTAATTGTTTCTTTTTACTTCTTTATTCCATGCAATTGTATTTAATTCATCACTATTCATACTATACATTATAGCACATTGCCCTCTTCACGTTTTGTGCCTTAAAAGGCTATGATAAAAAGTATCTAAGGTGAATATAAAGTGAGTAGAAAGAATATATCCAAAATATTATTAGTACTAGCATTTGTTGTATCAATAATAACAGTAATTTCACTTCTTTTGTTTTGGACTAAAAAAATCAATGAAGAAAAAAAGATTGATGAGCTACGAAAAGAGTTATTAAAGGTTGTTAACAAAGGTGGTGAAGAGGCTCTTCTAAACCTTGCGGGAGTTCCTTTAAAAGGAATTTTTTATGATGAGGATGGTGTTGTCTTATTTGAAGATGATTCTTCTTGGGCATATTCTCTTGATGAAAAAGAAAATATGAGAGCCTTTGATAAAGCAAAATCTAGTGTTGTTGAAATTGTTCAAGATAAAAGCCTATCCTCCTCAATTAGTGGATGTGGAGTATTAATTTCAAGTGAAGGATATGTAATAACTAATGGACATGTAATAGGTAATGGTAAGGATATAAGTGTAAATTTATATGATGGTACGAGTGTAGGTGCTACATTAGTTGGTATTGATACCTTAACAGATATTGCGGTAATTAAGCTTGAAAAGAGAGAGAAAAAGTATATCCCTCTCGAAATGTATTCAGGTTCATTAAAGGTTGGTCAAAAAGCAATTGCAATTGGCTCACCTTATGGTTATTCCTGGTCTATGAGTGTTGGTGTTGTATCAGGATTAAACAGACTTGTTTATACATCAAGTATGCTTCCTTTAACTGATTTGATTCAAACAGATGCTGCAGTTAACCCAGGAAATAGTGGCGGTCCATTGTTAAATAGTAGAGGTGAGATGATAGGCTTAAATACAGCAATATACTCAACAAGTGGTGAAAACCAAGGATTATCATTTGCTATTCCACTTGAGACAGTTTTAGATGTTGCAACTTCATTAATTAAAAATGGAAAGGTATCAAGAGGATGGCTTGATGTACTTGCTGTTGAATTAAATAGTCAAATAGCAGAGTACCTTAAGCTTGATTTTGATGAAGGTGTATTAATTTCTCAAGTTGTTCCATCGGGTGGCGCGGATAAAGCTGGATTAAAAGGTGGAAATGAAAAGGTTGGCTATGGACAATCGATTATTTATCTTGGTGGAGATATTATTTTAGAAATCAATGGAAATAAAATCTCTGGCTATAGCGATTACCTTACTGTATTAGGCTCTTATAAGAGTGGTGAAAAGGTGAGTGTTAAGGTTTACAGAAATGGTAACATCGTTACAATTAATGATGTTGTATTAACAGAGAGAAGTGAAGAAAATAGTAGGTGGATTATAAGATGAGTGAAAATAGACCTGATGCTTCTTGGGGTGGGGAGAGTATTACAAATATTCATGTAGGTGCAAATGGAGTTTCAAAGCCTTTTAAGGTAGTTGCACCATATGAGCCATCTGGAGACCAAGGTAGTGCCATAGAAAAATTATCAAATGGTATTTTAAATGGGGATAGAGCTCAAACATTAAAGGGTGTTACTGGCTCTGGTAAGACCTTTACTATGGCCAAAATTATTGAAAAGATCCAAAGACCAACTTTAATCTTAAGCCATAATAAGACTTTAGCAGCGCAATTATATAGAGAGTTCAAATCTTTCTTTCCAAATAATGCTGTTGAATACTTTGTATCAACTTACGATTATTACCAGCCTGAAGCATATGTTCCTGGTAAAGATTTATACATTGAAAAGGAAACAGATATTAATGATGAAATTGATAGACTGAGACTATCTGCTTCATTTTCTTTGATGGAAAGAAGAGATGTAATAGTAGTTGCTACTGTAAGCTGTATCTATGGCCTTGGTAACCCTGTTTCTTTAAGAGATATGATTCACTCATTCCATGTTGGTGATATCTTCGACCATAAGGTTGAACTTGAGCAGCTAGTTAGAATGCTTTATGAAAGAAATGATGTTGTTTTAACTCGAGGTAGCTTTAGAGTTCGAGGTGATATTATCGAAGTGTATCCTGCATATCTAGAGAGTGCATTTAGAATTACCTTAGATTGGGATGAAATTGTTTCTCTTGAATGGTTTGACCCAGTTTCTTTTGAAAAGATAGAAAAGGTAAAAGATATTACACTCTACCCTGCTAAACAGTTTGTAATGCCAAAAAGCGCTATTGACCAAGCTATTGTTCGAATTGAGGATGAGTTAAAGGATCAAGTGGAATTCTTCTTATCTCAAGGACGTCACTTAGAAGCAGAGAGATTAAAAAGCCGTGTAGAATACGATATTGAAATGATTAAAGAAGTAGGGCATTGTTCTGGTATTGAAAACTATTCTCGTCCATTAGCTGGAAGAAAGCCAGGTGAACGTCCTGCTGTTCTTTTAGATTACTTCCCTTCAGACTTCATCTGCTTTATTGATGAATCACATGTAACAATTCCTCAAATTGGTGCGATGTATGAAGGTGATAGATCTAGAAAATCCAACTTAGTAAATTATGGCTTTAGACTTCCTTCTGCTCTTGATAACAGACCTTTAAAGTACGATGAGTTTGATAAAATTGTTGGTCAAAGAATTTATGTAAGTGCAACCCCAGGAAAAAAGGAAAAAGAAGAGAGTACTCAGATGGTTGAGCAGCTTATTAGACCAACAGGTCTTCTTGATCCAATTATCGAAGTTAGAGCTACTGAAGGTCAAATGGAAGATCTATACGGTGAAATAAGAAAAACTATCAATAAAGGTGATAGAGTTCTTGTTACAACTCTTACTAAGAAAATGGCAGAAGATTTAACTTCCTATATGGAAGGTCTTAATCTAAAGGTCAGATATCTTCACAGTGAAGTTGAGACAATAGAGAGAGCTGAAATATTAAGAGATTTACGTCTTGGTGTATTTGATGTATTAATCGGTATTAACCTTTTAAGAGAAGGATTGGACCTTCCTGAAGTTTCTCTTGTGGCAATATTAGATGCAGATAAAATTGGTTTCTTACGTTCTGCTACCTCTTTAATTCAGACTATTGGTCGTGCTGCTAGAAATAGTGAAGGACGTGTTATTATGTATGCAGACCAAATGAGTGATGCAATGCGTGAAGCTATTGTTGAAACTGAACATAGAAGAGAAGTTCAGAGTGCTTACAATAAGGAGCATGGTATCACTCCTCAAACAATCAAAAAAGCAATTGCTGATTTAATTGAACATGAAAAAGAGGATAAGAGTGAAGCTCAAAAGGCTGATTTAAAAATCGAGCGTTCTGGCTATAATTTGTTAACTCAAAGTGGAAAGAATAAATATATCAAGGCTCTCGAGAAGGAGATGAGAACTCTTGCTGAGAACCTTGAATTTGAAAGAGCTGCTGTAATAAGAGACGAAATAGAACGAATAAAGAGTGGAAAGTTCCTTGAAGACTAGAACATAAAAAGTACTAAGTCTCGTTCTGTTTTATCTATTATAGGTGTTTGTCTACCAAACTTTTCTAGTGCTTTCTTCGTATAGGACCAGGCTTCTGTTACAGATAGATAACTTCTATCAGGCATTCCTGGTCCTTCTACTTGATCTACATAGAATTTGTAGCCAAGGTAATCAAGTAGAACCTTAGCAAATCTTCCATGGGCTTTTAGATTATCAGTTTCTTCACTTTCATATGAAAGCTTATCTGCTGTGCATCCTGTAAGTTCCCAAGTTAAGTCATTATTAACCTTTTTATTTGAAAATAGCTCACTAAATGAGTTTGAGATATCAAAGACATCATTAATTTGGTCATCCTTTACAATAGCACCAGAATGGCAGGAATCAATTATTAAAAGTTTATTGCCGGTAATTGAGGAAAAATCAAAACGTAAATCATCGAGATAGTATGTGAAATTCTTAAATTCATTTGATCCTGATGCTGTTGTATTAATATCTCCTAAGATTAGAGCTCCAACTTTTTCCTTTTGAGTAGATCCTAATCCATGACCAGCATAGAAGAATATTACAAGATCATCTTTTTTTGTATTAAGCTTTTTAAACACTTCTTTGATTTCAGTTTTTAAGCTTCTTGTATCTAGTTCCTTTACTATTTCAACTGCATCACCACGAGTAGGGGTAGTTGTATATCTATAAAAGACATTACTCCCTTGCTGAGTGAATTGATGAGAGTAGAAGTTTCTTTTTTCAGCTTTTGATAAATACTCAAATTGACTAATAATAGCATTTTGATCATTTAGTGTACCGTACAGAGTACTTACATTCATATCCTCATAGTTTAAAGCTAATGTAATTAAATACACATTACTATTGCTAGCTTTTGTATCAAGGGAACAAGAGGTTAAAGAAATAATGATTAAAAGAATAATTAATAACATATCACTCCTCCTTAATAAATGGTTTTAAAGAGAAAGAAAATGTTATTGGAAATTCAAATCGTTCTTTCTTATATCTTAATCCTGTATCAAGGGATACACTAAAGGTCCTTGTTATGTTGTAGGTGTTAACCAACATTGCTTCTAAAAAAGCACTTCCTGTTACAAACTCTTTAGAAATAGAGTATCCAGCTCCTATGTTTAATCCTAATTGATAACTATTTGTAAAGCAGTAATAAGTTGATAAACCTATACTCAAAGATGAATATCCAAGGATTTTGGTATAGCTTCTAATAGCTGTATCACCTTGTAAAGCAAACTGAGTATATAGTCCGATATCAAAGTTTGAAAGTCTAAATGCTACTGGTGTAAGTGTTATTTCACACCTTAACGCTTCCCTTAATTCGCTCTCATAATTTAATGCACTATTTTTAAGCATTGAAGTGCCAAAACCAACTTTAATTCCACCTGTATAGTTTAGAGCAAACGCAGATGAAATTAATCCGAAAACCAAAACAGTAATTAATAAAGTTCTCTTCATATATTTACCTCTACTTATAATAGAAGTAAATTTGATTTTTTTATTTAATAGAGCAAAAAGTCCTTTATTTCGTTACCTTGAGGATGCTGAATTGAACCATTAATGTATAACTTAATATTTCTTTGTATAGAAGTAATTAACTCACTAAACCATATATGTGATTGCTTCATCCCTGGGGTGTTAGTTGTGGTGTTGTATCCTAAGTTTTCAAGAAA